>JAEOUI010000023.1 GCA_016839425.1 Promethearchaeota archaeon | reverse complement strand
GATAAAGTTGAATTCAGAAAGATATCAAATGATGAGATGTTTATCGTGCAAAAGCACAATTCTGCTTTTTTCTCTTTTATCTTAAAAGGTACGACTCCAGAAGTTCTTGACGAAATAGAAGAAATAATTGGATCATCTCTAAAAGTTGCGATAGACACCGTAAAAGACGGTAAAATTTTACCTGGAGCAGGTGCTTTAGAATGTGAAATTAATCAACTATTGATAGAATAGTCTTTGGAGTTTTCAAATAAATATCAAGAAGTAATTCGTGAATATGGAATAGCTTTTGAAAACATTCCTGCCCATCTTGTATTAAATTCTGGAGCTGATCCTTTCGAGATGATTCCTCAATTAAGAAAAGAACACGCTAAGGGGAATGCTTATTTTGGGTTTAACAGCATTAAGAAAACGATCGTTGACGTAACTGATTCTCTTATATTTGACGGATATAAGGCTAAGAAAAATGCCATTAAGGTTGCAAGTGAAATGGCGAGACAAATACTCAGAATTGACGACTCAATAATTGTGCACGATAGAAATGCTATTGAAAGAATTGAAAAAGAAAAAGAAGCAGAAAAAGACCATAAAAATCAAGAAAGAATAAGAAAATATTTTAAAAAAAATGAAGAAAAATTACTTTCTCAATAGATCAACTGATATTTTATTGATTGATCCAAATTTAAGAAAGATAAAGGAGGAAAAATTAAATATTGACCGTATTTTTTTATGATCCTCCAAAATTTAGTGCAGAATTTCTGAGGAGAATGAGAAAGCACCCCAATATTACACAAATGCCTTCTCCAAGACAATTATTAACCATACCGCAATTATTACTCGCTCGTTACATGCGAAAAGGTAAAAGATTATCCGCAGACGATTATATCGAAATTAGCGTTTCTTCCTCGTTTCCAAGTAACCAAGAACTTGCTAGAGAGGTGGCATTCCAAATTTTATTTCCAAATCACACATTTCAAGATTTAAAACTCCTTCTCGAAGGAAAAAGCATAGAAGAAATCAATCATCTTTACGAAGAAACTATCTCTTTTTCAGATGAGAATTCTGAGTATCAAATAATTCAAAAACTCTCCCAAGAAATAAAAATTGTAAAAAATATTGATTTTAAAAAGGAAAGAAAAAAGGAAGAATTTTTTGATTATTTATACAAAAATAAAGATAAACATCCATTTAAATCAGCTATAGGCTTTTTAAACAATTACAGCGAAATATTTGAATATAGGATTGAGTCTCTTGATGAATTACTAGATCACATAAAAGCAATTATTATTCAAAAAATAAATAAATTAGAACCTTTTGAATTGATAGCAATTAATAATTTATCCTTAAATCATATAGTTGAAACGAATACGAGAAAGTATTGGGAATTATTTGCGATAAAGGCACTATATAATACAAATAACATCGATATAATAATTTCCGAAATTAAACAAAAAAAATTTCGAATTTCCGATCTCACAAAGATTGTAAAATATCTCAGAAATATCAATACCCTAAATATAGAACAAAATCTTCAATTAAACGCAATCATATCCCAAAATATCAAAACGATCGAAGATTTAAGTTTGGCTTCCTTTGAATTAAACGAAGTTCTAAAGTATGATTTGGAGGATCTTTTAGCTAGTTCATTCTATATTACTCCCCTTAATAAAAATCTAAAATTAGCAAAGCAGTTAGATCAAGCATTTGGTACAGATTTCAGGAGTTATTTTTTTAAATTTTTAAATGATGAAATTAAGAATTCAAATCAGGTATTAATGGATAACATTAATAATGGATTGTTAGAACTGATAAATCAATATTCTATCGCTACTAATTCGTGGACCCAATTTTTTCAAAATATTGTTGAAATAAGAGTGTTAAAAGCTAAGAATAGTTTCAAGGCTTATAATGAATTCAAGATACTTACCCATTTAATAGTGTCATTAGCACATTCTAATGAAAATATTTATTGCGCTCATTTTATTTCTCAATTAATTCCTCAATTAGTTAAAAACGCTTTTCATTCATGTATCGTACCTTCAGAACTTAAAGATGTGGTTGAATTTTTCAAAAATCTAAATTTAGTATTTGATAAAAAAGATATCAAAATTGTCGGAAAAAAAGTAGGAATGAGTCAAGACGAGATTTTTGAATTAATAGAAAGTGATTATGAAATCTTAAAATTGTTAATGAGTAAACCCCAAAACGATTTAAAAAAAATAAATGAATTAATTAAAAAAGTAAAGAAAGACATTGATTTTGAAAAAATATTAGAATTAATGAAACTAGCTCTTGATTCTAATAATGTAGCAGGAATGGCGAACCTTGCGGCTTTAAATTTGGAACAATCCTTAGAGGCAGCTAAAAAAATTCGAGGTAAAATTGGAATAGAAAAAGTAATTTCTTCGTTAAGTGCAACAGATGGAGAAAGTCTCATAAAGCAATGGTTCTTACACCGAGATAAAATACCTAATATTTTTAAAAAAAAAATTAAGGACACTGCAAAGAAAGTATTAGTTGATTTGGGTATTAACTATTCCAAAACCTATATGGGAAGTCTAAGTTCTGGTATAAATCAAACAAATCTTATTAGACCGTATGTGATTGGAGACGAACTGGACGATGTCGATTTTGAAGCCTCGATTTGCAACATACTTGAAAACGGAAAGCGCGTTAATGAAGTCACTTACGACGATCTGTATGTCTTCATAAATTCAAGCGGTTTAAGGAGCATTTGCATTGAGCTTGATGTTTCTGATAGCATGAGAGGTGAAAAATTAGCATATATGGCTATTTGCGTGACCATGCTAGTATATGGATTGCGTAAGGAAGAATTGGGGATAATTTTATTTGAAAAAGATAATTATGTTCTAAAAGAACTCGATCAGCTGATAGAAATCGAATTACTAGCGGATGAGCTGTTAGAAATAAGAGCTAAAGGCACTACCTTTGTTAAAAAAGCTCTAATATGGGCGCAAGATCAGTTTAAAAGAGCTTTTAGAACGAGTCGAAAAATTAATTTAATGTTTACAGATGCCGATATCTACGATTTACCGAATGCTGCTGAGAGTTTGAGATCATTTAAATCATTAGGGGTGGAATTCATCTTAATTTGCCCTGAGAAAAAGTATAATGCAATGCAATCGGAAAAGATGATAAAACTCGCAGGTGGGCAATTAATAGAAGTAGATAATTGGGAATCCTTTCCAGAAAAATTAACCGCTATTATCAATGCAAGGTTTTAACATGAGTAAAAATCGTATTTCTGAAATAATAATCACTAATTTTGGGCAAGAGATATATGAAAGAGCCCTTACGATTCCAAAAAAAGATATTAAAATACTTGCTATAAATGAAAAACCTTTAGAAATTCGATGCATTATATTTGAGAAGGACAGTATTTATCATGTAATTATTGACGAAAAGAATGAAATTTTCTATCACGATTGCCAATCTATATTATTTAAACAAACTTCAACAGTAGAAAATATTTGTCTTCACATTGTTGCGATATTTCTTATAATTGACATAAATCTCACCATTGCATTCATAAATAATTATCGAAATTACATCCCCTTAAAGTCCTTTTCAAGGATTTTCGAAGAAAAACTTAATAATTTATCCTTATTAATGAAAGATTCCATTTCTTCAGGAGAAATTAATCTAATGAGAAATTTATCTCTTAAATATCATCGCAAACTAAAAAAAGATTATTTGAGATTTACTTTAAATTATTTTCTTAAACGGGGATATTATTTAGAATTATTTAGACAATTAAAACATATAGTCAAAGGAAAAAATAGAAGTTATTTTAATTCGGTTAGTGTATTTATCGAAAAAAGTTTCTCCCAGCTAGATTCTGAAATACCAAATTTGACTTTTTTAAGAATAATAAGAACTCTTAATTCATTTGAGGAATTTTTTATTAAAATATCTCCAGAATTACAAATACCATATTGTAAAAAGATAGTATCTAAAATCAATCTTAAAAACTCCAATACATGTTTTGAAAAAAAATATTTCTATTATTTTATAGTTAAATGGTTTAGTTCAACATTACCTTTAGATGAAATAATATCAAAAGAGAGTGAACTAATCGAATATAGCGGATTTTTAGATGGATTAATGGATTACATTGCTAAAGAGGATTACAGTTCTTATAAAATGCAAGATATATCAATTCTGAAAAAGCATTTAGACATGTTTCACATTCCTAAAGACTTTTATGAGATAAAAATTAAAGATATTTCAAATTATATCTTGGATTTTGAGATATTTTTTTTTTTACGAAAATTTGCTTATTTAAAACTCTTGATAAAAATAAATAAAATTCAACGCCATAAATTTCAGTTCAAGCAAGAAAATAACACTTTTATCGTCCAACACCACCCGGATAATATAAAAAATCAATTCTATTTTGATTATCTTCTCCCTCATTTAGGATTTTATGGTGAAAATAGAAACTTGATAAAATCTCGGGATATAGGAGAAAATTATTATATCATGGATAGAATTTTTCAAATTGAATGGGATAAAAATCCAAGTATTGCTTATTTCAAGAAAAAGATGTGGGACAATGTTCCCTTATATCAAATAAAATCTAACGAAGGATTAACCTTATTAAGATATGGCGTGGATTATATCAAGGATAGTGGTCAAGAATTTACGGATATTAATGAAATATTGATAATTGAATGGGATTTGACTAATAAACCCGTACTTGGTAGTATCATTGTTGCTTATGACGAGGGATGTGTTATTATTCCTGATTCTGAAAATCCATTGTTTTACGATATAAAACCTTTTGATCTATGTTATTGTAAATCTCGACCTAAAGAGAGCAATAAAATGTGTAGGATTGTAGAACCAATATCCAAATGTTCATTTAAAGACGCCTTGGAAAGCGTATCCAAGGGAATGCAGTTTATTGAAGGGTTCTATCCACTATCGTTATTGAAAAAAGTCCTAAATAAAGAGATTAATCCTTTTAAAGCCATTGAACTACTTAAGGATAATAAAAAAATAAATTATGTTCCACATTTCCACCAATTCGTTTATGAATTCGAAGAATTTCTTTTTAATATTGTATTAAAAGAAGATTCATTTCTTTTCAACCGTATTGAGGGCATTTCTAGTAGACATTTAGCCAAGATTTTTTCAATATTAAAATTAGATACACTATTTTCCGGAATAGATATTTCATTAGATTTTTTTGCCAGTATTTTAATTACATCTAATACTACAAGCGATTCATTACGTGAAAAAACGATTAATACACTCCATCAGTTCATCAGAACGATCATAAACAAGAAAGAGATTGGAAGCACGAAGATTTTTGATTTAACTCAAATGAGAAATACTCCTTTTTCGATATATTCCCAAGAAATATTAAATGTAAGAAAAGAAGAATTCGAAAAATCAATCATTCTTCAAAATAAAGATATGAATCCTTCTGAATATGACATTTCAGAAATATCACTTACATTCTATGGTGCCAAAATATTAGAAGCACTAAATATAAGAAATGAAATAAAGATTGACGAAGTATTTTTTGAAAGATTCAAAGAAATGGCAAACCAACTCGGTTTATCAATAAATAAAACAACCAAAACAATAAAAAAATGACAGATTTAGAAAAATTCCGTTATTATGGATTTATATTAGAAAGAAATCACATTCTTAATCATTTAATTTCAATTATTGATGCAGAAAACGATCAGAACGCCCGTTTAAAGTATTTAACACTATCAAGCAAAAAAAAAATTGATTCAAAGATATTTTTTGAGTTTTTAGAAGATCTAGTAATATCAGATTTGAATAAAGAAATTAGAACTATTGCTTTACGGATTCTTATTCGTGATTTTCTAAATCAATCTTATTTTCTTATTGAATGGATCATCCAGCCTGGAAACCAAACAAGTATAATCTTCAGTGTTATCACTTCTTTATCAAAATATGAACCTAAATATCTGAAATCGCTCCTTTTAAAAAATTTAGAGAAGAATATTTGGATTAAAAGTCAAATTAATAATGTGGAAATATACAATAAAGAATTAAGGTCTTATTTTTCTCAATATTCTTTAGTGGATTTTACACACGATAAATTGGTTAATCTTTACTTGAATTATTCCTTTATTTTTAATTTGGAAAAGACTTATAAACTATTTGAACATCCTGACACCTCTACGCTTTCTTTTAATTTAGAGGAAGGTCTTATTAAAGAACTTCGAATATGGGGTTTAAAACTAGAGAAAATTAGCGACTTAGACGGAATTAATAGAATAGAAAGCTTGAAAATATTAGATTTATCCGGCAATAGCTTGAGGGAAATTGATGCATTGGAAAATCTTCAGGATCTCGAATTACTTAAATTTGGGGATCTCTGCTACGATTTAGGAAATAATATAAGTGAAATTAAAGGACTTGATATGTTAAGAAATTTAAAGATTTTAAATATTTCTAACAACGAAATTAAAAAAATAGAAGGATTGGATAATTTGTTACAATTAAAAAGACTTTATATAGTCAATAATAAATTAACGGAAATTAATGGATTAAATACTCTTAGTGAATTACAATATTTAAATCTCGAGCGAAACCAAATAAGTTATATTCAAAATCTTAATAACTTAAAGAAATTGGAATTGTTAGACTTAGGAAATAATAGGATAACCATATTAAATAATTTAGAGGAATTGCCTAAATTAAAAGAATTAAGGATATACAATAATAACATTTCTGAGGTTGGATTTTTACCAGATAAAATCATAATTAAGATACACCAAGACGATCCTCAGCAAAATTGTTTTTTGGATAAAATTGATATAAAACTCTTATTTCTAAAAGAATTTGAAAAACCAAAAGAATACGATTCAAGATATCTTCAATAATACTTTTTTTTCTCAATTCCTTTTATCAACTGATTTGGAAGTGTTTATTTTTTTCGACTTGTGAAATCTAATAAGATCTCGCTCAAACCAATAAAATTATTCATTAAAGCTTTTCATAAAGCTTTAGGAGGTAAATTCATGATTTTCATATTGGTATAATATAAATAAAGGACATAAAATGTTTCTATATTTTTCTGCTATTGGAAATTATAGTGATGTTCCTCCTCGGCTGCAATCTCATTGAATGTAATTGTAATAAAACTAATAAAAATATAAATATCTTTTAATCCCAAAAATAATGTAATTTAAAACGAAATAAATTATCGTATAAATTTTAAGAGTAATTAAAATGACAATCTTGGTAACTGGTGCCAATGGATTTATGGGTTCAAATCTTGTAAGAGAGCTCATTAAAGAAGGCGAAAATGTGCGAATAACTGTAAGAAAAGGCAGTGAAACTAAAAATATTGACGATTTGAATGTCGAAAAAATTTATTGCGACATCCGGGATAAAAACTCTATAAGAAAGGCACTCAAAGGTTGCGACACTCTTTATCATGTTGCAGCGTTTTTTGCACATTGGGCGCCCGATAAAAAGCTCTTTTATGATATAAATGTTGATGGCACTAAAAATATTCTTGAAGAAGCACTTTCTCAAGGTTTAGAAAAAGTAGTTTATACGAGTACCTCCAATACCATAGGTTCTCACGGTGCTGGAAATTATGTGAACGAAGAGGCCGAGTTTAACGGTTGGGATGCTGGAGATCATTACGCCATTTCAAAATACCTTGCAGAAGTTGAGGCAAAAAAAATTTGCCAAAGAGGACTTCCTTTAGTCATAGTAAATCCAACCTTAGTCATTGGCATAAGAGATTACAAACCAACCCCTTCTGGAGCTTTAATTGTTGACATTGCGAATGGTAACATGCCAGGGTATATAGAAGGAGCAATTAATGTCATTGATGTGGAAGACGTGGCGCGAGGGCAAATTCAGGCAGCAAAAAAAGGAAGAATTGGCGAAAGATATCTCTTTGGAAACCAAAATATGTTTGTCGGGGAATTCTTTAATTTAATCGCCGAAGTCGCTGGAGTTAAACCACCAAAGAGGAAAATTCCTTATAGAATTGCGCTTTTTTTGGGATATTTATTTCAAACGGGGGCACGAATCACCAAAAAGCCTCCACTTATTTCCGCTACACAAGTACGCTTGGGCAAGATGGGAGAGCATTTTGACTGTTCAAAAGCCATCAAAGAACTGGGTTTAAAGCAAACGCCAATAAAAAAAACAATAGAGAAGGCAGTTGATTGGTTCAGAGAAAACGGATATTTTAATGATCAACATTAAGCACGCTATCGATAAATTATTGAAGTAAAAATACAAATATTCAACAAGCTAGCTTTTAAAAAATTAATAATTACATATTATTAGGCTATTTATTTTCGCTTTTTAACTTCTTACTCTTTAGTAAATTTTTAGAATTTATTTCTGAACGATTAAACACCAAGAAAATATATAATAGACCTACCATTTTAACTATTAATGGATTTCTTGGTAATTCTTATCATCGCAGTCGCTTTAGCAATGGATGCGTTTGCTGTATCGATTTCAAGTGGTATCATCATAAAGGAGACAAAAATACAACACGCCCTCAAAATTGCATTTTTTACGGGATTTTTTCAGGGGTTCTTTACATTTTTAGGGTGGCTTGGAGGAATATATATTGCTCACCTGATTTCTGAGATAGATCATTGGATTGCATTCATCCTATTACTAATTATTGGCTCAAAAATGATATACGAATCTAGAAAAGACTCAGAAAAGGAAAAAACAATTAATCCCCTCGAATTACGCGTCCTATTTCTATTAGGTATCGCAACAAGCATAGACGCCTTAGCTGTAGGTATAAGTTTTGCTGTTTTGAACGATCCCATTTTAGTTCCAACCTTATTAATAGGTATCGTTGCGTTCTTGTTTTCCGTGCTTGGAGTCCTTATTGGCAAAAAAGTGGGTCAAGTTTTTGGTAATAGAGTGGAAATTCTTGGAGGTCTCATCCTAATTGCTATTGGAATAAATATATTGATTAATCATTTATTTTTTTAATTAGCTATTACATGTTATTTTATTAAAATAATTAATTCCAATCATTATAAGGTAAACCTAATCATAAAATATAGTTGCAATCTTGCTATCTTTTTAAATTAAACCAAAATTCCTAAATAGACACTCTATATAATTTAAAATAAAAATGACGATAATAATAAGAGATCTTGAAAAAGGTGATTTAAAATCGTTAGTAATTCTTTTAGACGAATTTAATCAAGTATTAGAACAAAAACGCGAATTACATAAAAAAAACATCGAATCTCAATTTCTTTCAATGAAAAACTATCCTAACATCTATTCAAACTATATTGCCATAAAGGACGATCAAATCATTGGATTTATATCAATAATTTTTTATAAGTCTTTTCTTCACGAAGGGGGCACAGCATTAATTAACGAATTAATTGTAGCTAAAAACCATAAAAATAAAGGAATCGGAAAGTTGTTAATTGAAAAAGCCGTTCAATTAGCAATAAATAAAGGAATGGACGAAATTGAGGTTGGAACCGAAAAAACCAATTTTAATGCTCAACAATTTTATAAAAAAATGGAATTTACCGAAGAATACATATTATTAGGACGAGAATTTGAGAGTTAAAGTAAAATGTAAACATTGATAGACCAAATAATCCATTGCTTCAAAAATTAATTAAAATAAAAAAAATTTATTTAATCATCAAGATAGTAGATTTCTAAAGAATAAAAATGCTACCAAAAGGAATATTGTTTGATCTCGACGACACGATAACAACCTTTGACGCTGTTACTGAATCCTCTTGGAAAAAAGCGTGCAATAAATACGCTAATCAAATTGATGATGTTAACGAAAACGAATTGTACGAAAATATTCTTGAAACAGCAAAGTGGTATTGGAGCGACAAAAAACGGCACGAAGAAGGTCGTTTAAATATAGAAAAAGCAAGAAGAAATATATTAGAGATAACTTTCACGAATTTAAACAATGACGATATTACCCTCGCTCACGAAATCGCAGATTTATTCTCAAAATTAAAAGTAGAAGCCATCGATTTTTATCCTGGGGCCGAAGACACGCTAAAATATTTATGCGAACAGGGTCTTTCTTTAGGATTAGTAACGAATGGTCAAGTTGAAAAACAACGAGAAAAGATCGATCGATTTCGATTAGAGCGTTTTTTCAGCTCGATCTTAATAGAAGGAGAACTGGGATATGGGAAGCCCAACGAGAAAGTTTACCTTCGAGCCTTAGATGAAATAGGGTTAGACGCAAGTTCTGTTTGGTTTGTTGGAGATAATCTCGAATGGGATGTGGAAGGACCACAAAAGCTCGGTATTTTTAGCGTTTGGAACGATTATCGGAATCAAGGACTTCCACAGTCATCAAGAATCGTCCCCGATCGCATCATTACGAATATTTCAGAACTCATTGAAAAATAAAAAGTTTAGATGTTAAAATTTTCAACTGAGAAAAAGTTTTTTTTCATCGAATTAATTTTTAAACCAATAATTTTTCATTCTTCTTAGTTAAAATAAAATTATTTATTTGTTAATTAAAAACTGCTTAAAGATGGTTGAAATGCAAGAAATCTACGAAAAAAACAAAAAGAAAAATGATTCAGTTGATTTGAGTAAGGAAGAATTAAAGGAATTATTGATAAAATCTCACTTGACTCACGACGCCATGTGGTTTTATAATTGTCAACAAGAATTTGGAATGAAAATAGCAAATAAACTGAATAGAGCTGCCATTAAATCGTTTGCACCTATCGAGATAAAGAGAATCCAATCTGTATTTAATATCGAAAAAGTCGATGATATTACCTCACTTAACAAAATTGTTAACGCTGCGTTTGAAGTATTTAAGGCAGATTTTATGAAGGTAAGTTATGAATTTTTACCTTTTAATTGCATGTCGGCTAAAGTTCATAAATGTTGGGCTTTCGATGGAATGAAGCGCATTGGAACAATTGGTGATTATGAATGTGGAGTATTTGATAGGATTGAAGGTTGGTTCAATTCATTGGGATTGAAATATGAAGTTACGCCCAAGATTACTAACTGCATGATGCACGAACGGGGAGAATGTTATAGGAACTATAAGTTTTTTTTCTCTTAAATTAATTATAATACTGCAACAACAAAATAATTACTTTTTAACAAAGTTAATGTTTAAAATAATTTATTCCTCTCACAATGAGCATTAATTGCGCTAACTATTTGCTTAATAAGCTGGTTTGGAATACTATGTCCCATACCTTCTAGGAGCAATAATTCAGCTCCAGGTATTGTTGATGCGATTTCATTAGCTGCTTCAATGGAATTAAATGGATCTTCTTTTCCGTGGATGACGAGTGTTGGTGCTTTTATTGCTGATATTTTTGGTTGGAGGTTTCCGGGAACGGCCATTGCTGCCATTTGGCGAGCCACACCTTCAGGATAATAACACCTATCGTATTCACTTGTTCTATATTGTATTGCTTGATCTTCGTCGTATTCAAAATTGCCGTATATCAACTTATCGCGCATTGCGAGTTCTTCTACATAGGCATCGCGATCAGATGGGACGGGTCCAAAAAATCGAGCAATTATATCTGATTTTCCTGGGGGTAAAGAAGGATTTCCCGTAGTGCTCATCATAACAGTTAGCGTTAGAATTCGAGAAGGATTTTTATAAGCAATAATTTGGGCGATCATCCCTCCCATAGAAGCGCCACAGATGTGTGCTTTATCAATATTCAGGGCAGTTAATAAACTAACTGCATCCTCAGCCATATCTTCTAATGTGTAAGGAAGTCGTGGTATCTCGCCCTTAGTATATGCTGTAGCAATTTCTGACATGTCTGGGATGCCCGCTTCGTCAAATTTTGTTGACAAGCCGACATCTCGATTATCGAATTTCACAACAAAAAAGCCATCGTTTATGAGTTCCTTACAGAAGGTATCGGGCCAAGCTAAAAGTTGACTACCCAAACCAGCAATTAATAATATTGGTTTAAGCTCAGGATCACCCATCGTTTCGTATTCTATTACTATTTCATTTACTATCACTTTAGGCATGATATTAAGCCATTTTTTCTTGAAATTTTATTGAGCATATAGTATTAGTCCATTAATATTAAATAATTTGAGTATATATTTAATAAACAAGATTGAAATTAATCGTTTAAAAAGATCAATAATAAATTGAAATTAACCACGTGTTAGATGTGAAATTAAAAGGTATTGAAAAATTCCGTGAAAAAATACCTAATTTCCACGATAAAAGGATAATATTTCTTCCTCTTTACCTACTGACTGTTTTGACGATCAGTTTAACCTTTCAACTAATGTTTGACATGTTACCCGTGCTATTCTATTCTGGAAACACATTAGATATTATATTTTTATTTTTTCCTATTTTCGGAACAATTATTATGGGAATAATTGCTTTGCTAATGATATACCAAGTCTGGGCTCGAAGAGATAAGTTAAAAGAAAAATATGGACAATTATCCTACCAAAAGATCTTCCTCGTGGGATTTGGAGGCGTGATAATAATATTTAGTATCGTATTACACACATTTATAGGATTTTACTATTGGAACTCTGCTTTTTGGTCACAATTTCCATATTCGATCTTAGCAAAACCCTTAACATCCTACTTTTCTTTATCTCCAATAGTTTTCGATTGGATTAGATTAATTTTAGGAGTATTTTTATGCGTTCTAGGAATTATTACATTAGTTGCTGCCGCATTTACATTTGGATTCGATTATATGACCGTAGTATATCTGTATTTTCCTGAGGAAAGCTCTTTACAGGATCATAAAATCTATTCAGTCCTGCGCCATCCAGCATATACGGGAGCATTAATAACTGGATTTGGAGGAGCAGTATACCAATTAACACCATATTCCATTATTTTCTTCCTCATATTATATGGATTATTATTGGTTCACATACATTTCGTCGAAGAAAAGGAATTAATAAATCGATTTGGAGATTCATACACAGAATATAGGAAAAAAGTTCCTGCCTTTTTCGTACGACCAAAAAATTGGGGGAAGTTTTTCAGATTTATTTTTTTAAAATCATAACTTTGAGATTTTATTAATTCATTTAGGAATTTTTGACTGCTTGTTATAGCAAGCTCAAGATTATTAAAACTTCGAGAACCTTTTCTAATAGCTTAATAAAAAATTGATTTGAAATAGCTTATTGATCTAAATTCAGTTTAATAAAGATAATTGAGGTGAAAAAAGTGGTAACTGCTCAAGATGCTTTTGATTACATGGCAAAGGTGTTTAATAAAGAAGAAGCAATGAAATTAAAAGATAAAGTTGTACTCCAGTATAATATTATGGGTGAAGGTGGGGGCGACTTTCAACTCATCCTAGAAAATGGAGAATACGAAATCGTTCCTGGCGAAACCATTCAAGATGTTACTTGTAGAATGGCCTATGAAAATGCTGAGACTTTATACAATCTCCATACTGGAGATCTTAGTCCAATGAAAGCTTACACTTCAGGTAAGGTGAGATTTTCAGGATCTAGGAAAGTAATCCAGAAGGTTGGTAAGATTTTTCCTCTTGGGAAAAAGAAATAACACAACCAAATTCTTTTTTTTCTTTATTTACTTTATTTTCGCTTTTTTTAAATTAATGATATTTTTTAAATTTAGAAAATCTTACAAACTTATCTTAAATTCTTGTCGATATAATATTCATCTTTATTTATTTCATAAGCCTTTTTAATATTTGCATTATATATAATATGACCTTTATTGCGCTGAAGATCCTTTTAGATCATATTTGAAGAAAAATAGTGCTTGCAAACAGGATTG
>JAEOUI010000022.1 GCA_016839425.1 Promethearchaeota archaeon | reverse complement strand
CTCGCCTTTTTAGAAGCCAAAAAAACTACTAAGGACGCCACTTCTTCAGGAGTGCCTAGTCTACCAAGAGGGATCTGATCTGTCCACGACCTGAGTACTTCTTCTCGAGTCTTTTGGGAATTCTTTACATTAAAGTCAATAAGTTCCTTCATCCTATTAGTAAGATTGGGTCCTGGGCAGACTACATTTACCAAAACATCATGTTTAGCGCATTCGTTCGATAGAGTTTTTGCAAATCCAACGATTCCTAATCTGGTCGTATTTGAAAGCACCATATTGTCTAATGGTTGTTTGACCGATACTGAGGTAATCGCGATAATTCTCCCCGATCCCTGTTTTATCATTATGGGGGTAATAATATTTGCAATATTT
Source organism: Promethearchaeota archaeon (assembly GCA_016839425.1). The sequence continues at coordinate 2,194 of JAEOUI010000022.1, read as the reverse complement.
ACGAAAGAAAGTAGATTTTGTTCAATGGAATTGGACCATTGTTCTTTGGAAATTGCTCCAATAGACCCAGATGGAGGTCCACCTGCGTTATGAACGACGACATCGATCGTTCCAAATCTTTCCAAAACAAATGAAACAAGTCTTTCCAAATCATCTCTTTTTCTCACATCGGCTTTCACGGATAATATTTCATTGGATTGTGAGATTTTTTTTATGACATTAACGGCTTCTCGTAAATTATTTTCAGAACGACTACATATTACAACATTCATTCCTTCTGAATATAATTCATTAGCGCAGGCGAGCCCTAATCCCTTACTTGCTGCCAAGACAATAGCTATTTTATTATTCAAACCCAAGTCCATGAAGAATTACCTTTTAAAAAATGTTTAAAAAAATCAAAAACTCGAGAAATTGCATTATACTAAGAATAATCTACTTATTATTTTATATAATTTCATTTCAAATTCCTTGCCAAAAATTAAAAAATGATTAATTAGATATGCTTTATTGAAAAAGTGATTTTAAAAAGAATTTCATTCACAAGTTTAATTTTGGAAAGTAAAATTCCTTGATGAACTCAAGCGAAAACGAGAACCGTGAAATGATTGAATCTATTAATTTGATATTCGAGAAGAACCATGAAATATTTATTGGAAGATTAAGCGAAATCAAGGACTATATTTTAAAGTTTTATGAAAAGATATTCAAAACCAAGAATTTACTCAAGATAGAACGAATCGATGCTACGGAACATTTGAAAAATCTGGGATTTCGAAAAAACCTATCCTCTTGGCAAAATTCTTACAAGAATCTCATCGTGAGTTCTTGTATCATAGATAATGGTATTGAAAAACGATACGATTACAAGTTTTATTTCACGGAAGAAAAATTAGCTATTGATGTTGTTGAACACATTGAAAAAAAAATTCAGGACGCACGACAACTGTCAAAACGAAATCAATTTTTAGAAGCAATTCAGAATATTGATGCTCTTCTAGAGCAAATATTAGATAAAAACGATATGTATTATAATAAAAGGTTAGAGAAAGTTAAAAAAGAAATTATCAATAATGAAACTTTTTACAACAAAATATCCAATGAAATCGATAGAATTGCAACAGCAATGGAAAATAATCTAAATTCAGAAGATTTATCAAGCGCCTTGGAAAATTATGCAAATATATTCGATTTGGCTAAATCTATTAATAGAAAAGATATTAAAAAGGTATATATAATCCTTTTTAAGAAATTAGAAGCGCAAATAAATGATGCATTGCATGAATTAATTACTAAAATTCAATCTCTAATTGATAAAGGTTTAAATTTCATAAAGGAAAGAAAAATTGCCGAAAGTATCTCCTTGTTTTCTGACATACCTCCTGAAATAAGAGATTTTTACATTCGAATTTATTCTTGTTTCTCATCACAATAGGTTATGAAATTTTCAAGAATGCGATAATTAAAAATGATCCTTTAAACCAAGTAAATATTATATATTCAAGTGGATTAGTATCATTTAAGTGAATATCATGGCAAGAAAAAAGAAGGTTGAAACTCCAAAATCTAGTGAGTCCATCTCATACCATGCAACCAATGGTAGAACTGGCGAAGTCAAGGAAGATCAAGGCGAAAAATCGGGAAAGTCCGTTTTAATTGATGTTATTGAACAAGTAAACATCCAACAAGATCATGAAGCAATTATCAATTCGATCGGTTTTAAAGGTACATTGTTGGTTGAAAATCCAAGCAAGACCGACAGGATTTGGAATGTGGAATTCGATCTTTCTAACATTGAAAGCACGGATTTAGAATCTCAGGTGGAAATCAGGGAATTAGGTGTAGAAGAAAACGATAATAAATATTCTCGGGATTTTCAAATTACTGGGGAAACAAAGAATCTCCTCTTGATTAAGGAATATATTAATACATCTCCTTCTGCAGACGATATCTTAAATCCTAAAGATATTGAAGCAAATTTGTTAAGTTTAAAAGACAAGACAAGCGATGTTGAAGCATCCGTTCTTGAGGAACCAGAACAAGAAATGGAAAATGTTAAAGAAGAGAGAGAACAAGAGGAAATTAAAGAAGTGGAAGAATCTGATGAAGATGTTGATAACGAGGCTTCTGAAGAGTCCTTTGAGACTACCGAAGAAATTGAATTAAAAGAAGAGGACAATCTTCAATCTGAAAT
>JAEOUI010000219.1 GCA_016839425.1 Promethearchaeota archaeon | reverse complement strand
ATTCTTCACTTGAAATTCTCTAGTTACGCGCCAAATGAATCCTTTCAATGCTCTTACCGAAATATTTAGATATTGGCTATACACTTGTGCAATACCCTCTATAATCGTTTTAAGTTTAGGATTTATACTTAATTTTCCATATTCAACCTCTGCTTGCTTGATTAAACCATTGTCAAAACTTATGTTGTTTGCCATCATTCATCCCTTAATAGTTTTTTTTTTCCGATTAAGTATACTCTCTCTGAAAATTCTTTAAAGAAGATAATAAGTCAAGAAAAAACACTATTAATTGTATAAAAAAAATTATATATAAATTTTTGTCAAATTATTAATCATTATTAATTTTAAAATTTAGTGTCTTTTTAATCAATCTTTAGAATTTCTTCAATCAAGGCCATTCTTTTTTTTCGCGAAAGACTATCTTTTATGGGATTTAAATTACCATAAAGCTGATCGTGGAAAACGGGTTTTTTTTTTCTCCAAAAAATACCAATATTTAACGGATCCGTGCTCCTAATTGTATTAAACGCTTCTTCAAGAGTTTTTGGCTCCTCCTCGATTTCTGAAACGATTCTGTTATAAAGATCCCAAGTATTATTCCAACTTACACAAGGTTGTAAAACCTCTATAAATGAGAAACCCTCGTGTTCAATGGCTTGTACGATGATATCCGCAAGATGATTTACATTACCAGAATATGAACGAGCTAGAAATGTTGCGCCTGCTTCTAAAAGCAATGACAATGCGTTAAATGGGCTTTCAACGCTGCCATTCGGAGTAGACGGCCCTTTCCACCCTTTCTTGGTTAAAGGCGTGAATTGTCCAGTAGTGAGGGCATAAACATCATTGTGATGCATGAGAATGGTGATGTCAGCATTTCTCTTAGCAGCAAATAAAACGTGCGCCAAACCTTCTCCCATTGCGTTTCCATCCCCCGAAAAAGTTATAACTTTAAGGTCTGGATTTGCAAGCTTGATTCCCTGCACCGTGGCCATATCCCTTCCATGAAGAGAATATACTCCACTCAAGTTAAGATAATCAAAAATCTTTGCGGAACATCCTATTCCAGCGGTCATTATTAAATTCTCCCATGGAACACCTTTCGCTTCTAATTGAACAATTGCTTTTTTAGCGGCAGCTAAAATACCAAAATTACCACATCCAGGACACCAAGTATTTTCAGCATCAGTTCCTAATCGATCCATTTATAGCACCTCCTTGATCTTATTTCTTAAATCTATAGGATCAAAGGGTCTTCCATCGTATTTTTTTATCGTGTGTACAATGCTCAATCCTGCTTTTTCCTTAAGCAATGAAGCAAATTGTCCAAAAGAACTATGCTCAACTACGACTGAATTCTGACCCTTGAATTTTTCCAATTCCCAGATAGGAAGGGGATTAAGGTAGATCGGTTGTATTATCGTTGGCTTGGTTTGTTCGTATTTAAAGGCTTCTAAAACGCTCATGGTCGTGGATCCATAAGTAAATACATTTAAGGAAGTGTTACCTTCAAATATATTAACGGTTTTCATTGTTTTCATATGCTTTTCAAGAGTAATAATTTTATTGAATCGTTTTTCATGCATTTTTGATATCCAATCAGGCTCTTCGGTAGTTATTCCTACATCATCATGTTCGCAACTATTCCATTTGATGGTTTTTAATGAAGGAGGAAATAACAAGGGAGAAACACCATCTTCAGAGTAATCATAACGTTTATAATTCTTTGCGTCGGATTGTTTAATTTCAACCCATTTGCATTTGTCGGTATTTAAATCAACGGTCATACTACTCTCAGAAAGATGTTTTTCTGTTAAAAGTATTCCTGGTGTCTGGAACTTCCAGACGAGATCCATCATCTCTGAGGTCAAGTAAAACGCATCCTCTATAGATCCTGGGGAAGAGACAATCTTGAGGAACTCCCCATGACCAGCATTAAGGGCAAAATTAAGGTCGCATTGTTCAGTATAGGTTGGAACGCCTGTTGCAGGACCAGGCCTCATTGATAATACTATCAATACAGGCGCTTCTACCATGCCTGCAAGGGAAAATGCCTCTACCATCAAGGCGAAACCTCCACCGCTCGTACCAACCATTGTTCTTGCTCCCGAGAATGTTGATCCAATGGCAAGATTCATAACTGCAATTTCGCTTTCTGGATGAATGACGCAGATTCCAAATTTCTCGGCTTGAGATGCAAGATAATGCAATATCGAAGACGAGGGAGTCATCGGATAAGCGTAATAAAGATTTAAACCCGCTATCAAGGCTCCCAGTGCTATTGCTTGATTTCCAAAAACGATTGGAAGGGTAAAATTGCCTTTTGCTATTTTAAATTCCGCATTAATTTGATTTTTTACTTCTTTATAAATGATCTTTGAAAATGATATATTCTCATTGCTTTTTGGGTACTCGTCATCTATTAAATTTTTTAATGCCTCCTCATCATTTCCAAGAACCGCCATTAATATTGCGATTGCTCCAACCCCAAACATTAATTTTTTAAGGGGAAATGGTTTGGCAAGCGAACTTAAAGGAATTCCGAAACCCTCCATTTGTCCTTTTTCGTCAGAATTATAAAATAATAACCCCCCCTCTGCAAGATTGTCGTGATGCTTATCGTAACTTCTTTTATCGAAGCAAACAATTAAATTAGCTTTTTCATAATGACTTGTAATTGGCGTCGTAGAAGTGCTAACAATTGAAAAGTTATGACCGCCTCTTATTAAACTCATATAATCGTCAAGTTGAAAAGCATATCTTCCCATTTTAGAAAAATATTTACACGCTACAGCGCCAGCTTTCTTCACGCCTTCTCCTGCTTTTCCTCCTATTATAATAGTAAAAGTATCGTTATCTATCATTTTTAATTTCAAATAAAGTCTAAAATTGACTTATTATATCTTTTATTCCCTTTACATTTAAAAATCTTTATTCTATAAAACATAATCCAAAGAAAAAACTCTTATTTTTAAGATATACGCCCTTTTTTTTATATAATTAAAAAAGTAATTTTAATATGAATGAAATTGAAAAAATTAAATCGCCTATTCTAACAAAAAAAATTGCTCTTTCATCTATATTCGTTGCCCTAGGACTTGTTTTAAGTTTTATAAATTTTTTTGCGTATTTTACGATTTTTGGATTCAAAATTAATCCTTATGTTCACTTGATCAACTCGATGGCTGGAGTTTTATTAAGTCCCGGGTATTCTTTATTTATTGCTACGAGCATTGCAATTTTACGCTTTTCGTTTTCAATTGGAACGATACACGCATTTCACGGGGGTATCTCGGGTGCTTTAATTGTTAGCTTGGTATCACTGTTATTAAAAAAAAGGAAACCAAAACTCGTATTATATTCGGCCTTATTGGAACCATTAGGGACCGTTTTTATCGGGGGTACCATCGCATATTTCGTAACTCCTATGGGTTCTTTATTGAGCGGATTATTGACTAATTGGGGATTATTTGCATTATCAAGTGTCCCTGGAAGCATTGTAGGATTCTTGATTCTTAATCTTTTGAAAAGTTCGAGTATAACTTACGAAGATTTTATTTTAAAATAAAGTATGTTTTAACTTTTCATGTCTCTTCGCAAATTAAAGGATCTTAACGAACTCATAGGTCATCAAACGATACTTTATGGAGAATCTAACACTGGAAAAACGCATAATGCGGCAATTTTCCTTCAATTTCTTCTTAATTCAAATATTGATCCAAAAACTATTAGCGTTTTAGACTTTGCCCCAAAATGTCAGATTTACAATAAAAGAAAAATTGGAGGAAAAATCATTGATTATTTTATCCCCCCCGATACTTTAGGACTTTTCCTCGATGTAGAGACCACACCGCCTCGCCTAACGGGAAAAAATAAAAGAGAGATCAAGAATTATGCCCTTCAAAATCAAGATTTGACCAAAAAGGCTCTTAAAAGATACTTGATAAGACCTACACCTATTTTAATCGTAAACGATATCTCGATTTACCTTCAAAAAGGTTCCATAAGATTTTTCATAAAAGTACTTAAAAGTGCTATTACTTTTTATGGAAATTCATATTATGGAAAATCGATCTCTAATAAGTACTCGAAAAGGTTTTCTAAAATAGAATCAAATAAGATCTTACGCTTGATTGAAAATATTGAACTATCATATTTTACTGGATGATAAAATGATATTTTAAAATTTTTTTGGTTGATTAAAACACCTAAATTGCAATTTATAATATAATTGGGTTCAATATAAATTTCATATAAGCTATAAATTTATATATCGATTTAATAGAAAGGAAACATATAAAAATGTCAGAAAACGATTTGAAAACAAAAGTAAAAGTTGAATTAGAAAAAGAGATGATATTTAAATGGGATTTAGGGCTACCACTAATAAATTCCCTATATATCGACGAGACACATCATAAAAAAGAAGAAAAAATTGGTCCCGACCCTTCAAAATTGCTGGCTTCTGCGATTCTTGGTTGTTTAAGCGCGAGTTTTGTCTTTTGCTTGAAAAAAAAAAACCTAACGCTTGATGATTTTAAAGGGGAAGCAGAAATAGTCTTAATAAGAAATGAAAAAAATTTATTAAGAGTAAAAGAATTGAATGTTGAATTGAGACCAATGAGTTCTGATCCAGATGTTTTAAAAAGAATTGAACAATGTAAGAAATTTTTCGAGCAATATTGTACGATAACAGAATCCGTGAGAGCCGGAATCGAAGTAAATGTTGGTTTTAAGTGAATATATCCATATTAGAAATAGTTTGGCAACTTTTGTCTTATTTTAGGAATTCATTGAATTAAAAAATAAATTTTTTCCTTACTTATATTTTTTGAAGCATCAAAATAAAAACGAACCAATTATTCTTTATGATAATATTAAAATGTTTCATTTAGAATTTTAAATTCAATCTGGAACTAATAGGAAATAAGATAATAAATACAAAATTATGGAAGAATTCATCCGGTGCTTGAATTGTGGAAAAGGATTGGCCTCAAAAGAAAAGGGACAACATAACTATTGTGCAGAATGTATTTTAGATCTTAAATTTGAGACGGGGGAGTTAAATCAAGAGACAATCAACAATAATCTTCAGGAAATCTTGAATTTTTTTGTCTCCGATGTGAGTGCGGCGTTTAACAAGGACCCTGCGGCTAATTCCCTTATTGAAGTACTAACGAGTTATCCTGGGGTAAAGGCTATTTTATTTCATCGCATTGCTCATTTCTTTTGGGTAATTGGAATGCCCTTTGTCCCTAGATATCTTTCCGAAATTGCTCGAAACATAACAGGTGTCGAAATACACCCAGGAGCAAAAATAGGTAGGGATTTCTTTATTGATCACGGAGGAGGTGTGGTCATTGGTGAAACCGCTGAAATCGGCAATAATGTAACCATATACCAAGGAGTCGTGTTGGGAGGTACGACGACCGAGCGCATCAATAGACATCCTACAGTAGGAAATAATATAGTTATATGTTCAGGTGCAAAACTTTTAGGACCCATCGTTATTGGAGATAATGTGAGAATTGGAGCAAATTCGGTAGTTGTAAACGATGTACCTCCAAATTCGGTAGTTGTAGGCGTCCCTGGAAGGATCATATCGAGAGAAGGACAAAAACGCAAGAAGATAGATCTTTCCCATGGAGACCTGCCCGATCCATTAGCGATTGCCCTTTCTACTTTAGATGCCAGAATAGAGCATTTAGAGAACAAAATTCTCGACGAACAGGAGCGAATAAATCAAAAAAAGAAAAAATACGATATTTATTACGGAGAACACGGAGGAGGCATTTAACTTCCCGGATTAATATTATTAACAAATTTTAATGGTGGTAAATTGGTGAAATATTATTATGAAAACATTTTAGAAACGATTGGGAGGACTCCCTTAGTAAAATTAAATAAAATTGCGAAAAATGTTGAACCTAATGTATTCGTAAAGATCGAAGCGTTCAATCCAGGATCCAGCGTGAAAGACAGGATCGCCTTGGCTATGATCGAAAAAGCAGAAGAAGAGGGTCTTATCTCCCCAGATACAAAAATTATTGAGCCAACATCTGGAAATACGGGCATTGGGCTTGCACTCGTTTGTGCTGCAAAGGGCTACAAATTAATTTTGACAATGCCCGAAAGCATGTCTATGGAACGCCGAAAGATTTTAAAAGCGTATGGTGCACAATTAGTCTTAACGCCCGCTCAAGAAGGAATGAAAGGAGCCATTCAGAAAGCGCAAGATCTTGCCAAGGAGAATGAATCTATTTTTATCCCCCAACAGTTTAAAAATCTCGCCAATCCGGAAATTCATAGAAAAACAACTGCAAAAGAAATCTTTAACGATCTGGCAGGTAGAATTGATGGATTTGTCGCGGGTATCGGCACGGGCGGAACTATAACCGGTGTAGGGGAAATTTTAAAAAAAAATGTCGGAGAACGAGTTAAAATATATGGAGTCGAACCCAAGAATTCCCCTGTCTTATCAGGCGGATCGGCAGGACCTCACAAGATTCAAGGAATCGGAGCGGGTTTCATTCCCGAAGTGCTCAATACCGAGATATACGAAAAAATCATTCAAGTCGAATACAAAGACGCTATTGAGACATCGCGTAGGTTAGCACGAATCGAGGGAATTTTCGTAGGAATATCTTCAGGAGCAGCAACTTGGGCAGGCTTAAATATAGCCTCTAAGGACTTTAGAAAAGACGAAAATTTGGTCATATTACTACCTGATACAGGCGAACGATATTTGACAACCGACCTATTCGATGAATAATTATATTTTAGTATTTTCAAAAAAAAAAAGAAAGCAATCTAATAAGATTGCGTTTTAAATTGATTAAAATTGATTTATTTACTTTTTTTTATTAATTATTTACTGCGTCATAGGCAATGCTATAAGCAGAACTACTAGTAAGCAGGCCAATGTGACTGACTCCATAAATCAAGTTATTATCAGCGCCTTCTAAAGTTGCCGTATCTAACGGTAAAACAAGAGTATCCCCAGTGGTTCGAACCGTAGTCCAGTCTACACCAGAAGGTGTTTCATCGCCTGCGTTCAATGTGAGCAAGAAATAGCTTCCAATTCGCATGTCTCCATACCAAGACATTATAGTACCGTGTTGGGGTGTACCAAGAGAGACATAATCGTCTACTTTTGAAGCACCACCCAAGAACTTGATGTAATATCGACTGCTCAAGCCACCCATGCTATGACCAATGATGTCAACTTCGCTTGCACCAGTTACAGAAAGAACATAATTTACCCATCCACTTAATTGTTCGGCATTTCGGGCGTTTATTCCACTGGATGCGGAGGATGGAAGGGAATAAGTAAAAGCATAAAGATAATTGCTAGGATACCCTGCAGCTCTGAACCAGCTCATCATTGTATTCCAATTCGAGGCAGATCCCATTAATCCGTGAACGAAAATAATAGGATTTCTCGTCTCAGCTGTCTTTACATCGCTTGAATCAGAGCCACCAATAACCGCTATAGTTGGAGCGGTTGCCAAGGCAAACATCAGTAGAGTGAAAGACGCTAAGATTAAAATTTTCTGTTTTTTCTTCATTTTAATCAAGTGTTGTTGTTGTTGTAAAATCCATTAGGATAAATGGTATGAAACCATAATTATTTCCTAATGATTTAACTTTGTGAAAACGTAATATTTAAACATTACTGTTCACACTTCAGTTGTAAAAATTTAGAGGAATATATTTTATGAAAATTAAAATCTCAGCATTTAAGATCTAATTAAAATACGGAAATCTAATTTATTTGATCTTTATGAAAATATTTTGCAATCTTTTAAGCCCTTGGTAAAGGTCTATATTTACATTTATGTAAGTCTCTAAGTTATACTTAAACATTGCTGTTCACTTTATAAGATTTACAAGATTGTATATTTTTAGCAAAATTAATTATTAAATTAAAAATAGGATGATTTTTTAATTCAATTAAAACTTTTTATTATTCTTTTTCGGTTTTATAGATTAATACAGAATTTAGCATCAAATCGTGAAGATGCTTTATTATTTGAGAAGAAAAAAAAAAGAATGCAATCAATTGATTGCAATTGAAATTGATTAAAATTTTTTTTTGTACTTGAACAATTTTTTTAGTCGTTTACGGCAGCGTATGCAATGCTATAGGCTTGAGTACTTGTAAGTAGTCCTATGTGACCAACTCCAGTAATCAAGTTGTT
>JAEOUI010000218.1 GCA_016839425.1 Promethearchaeota archaeon | reverse complement strand
TTACAACTAATAACGACTAAATACAATATATTGATTTGATCTATTAAATATTTTAACAATAGATTATTAAAACAATTGCATATATTGTTAAATTCGAAGCATATTGAAATTAAACAAGCATTATTAGAATTTAGATGAGTATTAGAATTGAATTTTTACATAATTTTTTTTTATTAGCAAAAACAAAAAATTTCTCAAAAGCAGCAAAAAAGATTTCCGTAACACAAAGTGCTCTTTCGCAGCAAATTGCTCAGTTAGAAAAATTCTTTAATTGTAGCCTTATTGAACGTTCTACCAGGGATTTTAAGCTAACAAAGCAGGGAGAATTGCTTGTCGAATATTCAAAAAACATCTGGACTTTACTCACGGAATATCAAGGAATAATATCGCGATTAGACGAAAATTATATTGAAATGATAAAGATCTCCTCGTCAACGATACCTGGGACTCATATTTTACCCAAATATATCGCAAATTTTAAAAATAATTTTAATAATGTATCGTTTTCTATGAAAATTAAAAACACGGAACAAAGCTTGCTGGATCTTATTAATGGAGACGCGCATTTTGCCGCAATTGGTAGTTTTATGGACCAAGAAAACGAAGAATTTGAATATATCGATCTTTATTCCGAGGAAATCGTTTTTATCTGTGCGAACGAACACGATCTCGCAAAGAAATCTAAACAACTTACATTTGAAGATATTAAAAAATATCCGTTCATTGATAGGGAAAAAGGATCAGGAACAAGAGATATCATCGAAAAACAATTTAAAAAATATTCCGAACTAAATCATAAGCTTAAAATGTCGAATAATGAGGCTATTATATCTGCCGTGAGCGAATCTAAAAGCGTGTCGTTAATTAGCGAGATTAGTGCAACTAAAGCAGAGAACGCCAAGCTCATCACAATATTATATCCTAAAGATATCTCCCCAATTAAACGAAAATTATATCTCGTGAAGAAAAAAGGAATTGAATTAGATGATGGTGCAAAAAGATTTATGGAATATGTTGTGGAACATCCAAATCTTTAAATAAATTTCTTTCTAAATAGAAATTGGTAATCATTCATATATAGAATTATCCTTATAAACAGCAGTATTAAGTGATGTTTCACTTTTCCCAAGAGGATTGAGTATAATTGGGCGGTCACAGGTTATGCTGCTCATTTAAGCTATGGAGAATCCTTAAATACTCGATTGAACTAATCTCCTCAACTCTATAAATAAAATAGGGTGATAACATGTCAAAAAAATTTGAATCAAATTTCATTCTTGGAAGAATTCAAGATACAATTTGGAAAAGATAGTTTAGCCTATGCTGAGGTAATTATCATTTATTTTAACTTGCTCGAACAAAAAATTGTTGATTTTCTCAACTATTTAAAACAAATTTAAAAGAATATGATGGGCTATGAGCGATATTCGCCTCCGTTCTTTTGGGATGGGAGTATCGAACCCCATCCCGTAAATTTAAAAGCCTTCTACGCTATCTGACTGCTCAAAAAAACGATAATCCATGCTTGTTCTTAAAATATAAAATAAACACCCGCATATCGAGCAAGCAGGGTAATTATCATAAGAACAAAAGCGATTAAAAACCCTATCCCTAAACAATCCGTGTAATTGCTATAATAAAATTGGCTATAACTCAAGCTCGTGCTTGAAGATGCGATGTACATTACTATCGTTGTTAGAAAAAACGATACATATATCAACATTGCAAATATGTTTAAATTTTGTAAGAGTTCCATGTATTTCTTTTCCGAATATTTTACAGTTAATCTATTTACAACAAACGCTAAAAACCAAAAAACCGAGAAACTAAAGACAAACTCAACTCTTAGAAAGATCCAATTTGATGGAAGCAATAAGAAAATTGGTATCACCGATCTTATGGTTAAGTACAACCAGCTAAATCCCGTGAAAATGTCCTTTTGCTTGTCATTAATAGAGTAATCATATGCTCCAAGTGTGATAAAAACGGTATAGATCAAAATCTCTCCTACAGCGTCCAATATTATTCTAGCGGAAATTGTGAAAGAATCGTAATTAGAAGGGAAAAAAATTACCAAGAGCAATATAACTGTACTAATTACTCCCGTTACCATCAATACAATGCCTTGATAAATTTTATCTAAACCTTTTAGAAATAGAATGTATCCAAAAAAGATTGGAAAAGTAGAACCAAATACTATAATTAAAATTCCATATAATAAACCCATTACATCTCCAAAAATTATAAGAAAATACCCTATTAATCCTAATATGGCTCCTATTAGCATCATTGTCAAGCCTAAATATACGAATAATTTCCTTTTAATTCGTTTCTCAGCATTATTCGATGAACCGCTCTCTTGTTGTTTTAATCTTGAAGAGAGTTTTGTATAAACTGGTGGCTTTTCTACTTTCGTAGATATTTGAAGATTAGCACCACAATTATCGCAAAAGAAATTCTCTCCATCTAGAATTTTCTGACCGCATTCATGACAATATAAGATCGCCTTCATTAATATCACATTCGTTTTAAGTTACTTACATTTATATCAATTAATAAATCCATAAGGACCAAACTTTTGCAAAAATAATTAAAACTAGAAAAAGTAAATGGCGGGCTATGAGGGATATTCGCCTCCATCCTTTTTGGATGGAAGTATCGAACCCCCGACCGTCAGGTTAAGAGCCTGCTGCGCTACCTGCCTGCGCCAATAGCCCGTATTATGAGAAAACAATGTTATTAATAGCCTAAAAACGCAGATGGAGGGACTTGAACCCCCGAGCGCTTACGCGCACTGGCTTTCGTGCTTTCGCAATTCTTTCGATGCGTGCCTCAAGGCCAGCGTCTTACCACTAGGCTACATCTGCTTTTTTAAAATGATAGAAGGCTTAAATCTTTTTCCAATGCTAGATTCAAAAAATGCATTCTTGTATTTTATCTTTACGAATTCGAGTCTTAAAGGGGATGAAACGAGGACGAGACAAAATAGTTATGTAATGATCAGACGCAATTTGTGATATCTCAAGCAATTTGCTAATTAAAATGAACTCGCATCTTGCCTCGTGCTTCATTACTCCTAAAGTTTAAACGAATAGTGATAATGTTTTTATAAAAAAATAGTTTTAATTAATACACCCCCGAATTTATTGAGCTCGCCGACTATTTAGCGTAAAATATAAATTTTATCTATCATTAATTAACGCGAGTCTACTACACATATCTCAGAGGTTTGTGAAAATTAGCACCAATAGCGCTGAAAATTTTAGGTATTTAATACCTCAGAAAATATTTAACGAGATTACCGAGAAAGCCAAGGAAGAAATGCCCTATATCATCCACGGTTGGATTTTTGCCGACCGAAAGGAAAATTTTGGAATTGTTAGCAAGTTTATTATGAATCCCGACTTGCGAAAGACCAAGGTACACACAAAGCCAAGAAGCTGGATGCGGTACAAGAAATCCAAGATTTACAACATGCGAAAGTTCAAGCAAGAATTGGGCGTTGATATCGCCTGGCAGTTTCATACGCACCCGTCAGGAAACGAAAAATTGCACAATATCGACAAGCGTATCTTGAAATATTTGAGTAACGGTGTCATGATCATCGTGGTTCCCGAGGCGCCCGAAAAACAGCAAAAACCGCATCTTGTTGGGTGGTATTATGACAAGAGATACACGAAAAAGCCCATTATAGAAAAAATGGTTTTTGAAATCATTTCCGATTAATCTTTTTTCTTTCGTTTTCTTTTCTTTTTTATATATCAAGGGTATGAGACATGAAAAAATATTAAAGTCTCGATTCGTTATTTTCCTATTATGACTAACCTGCGTTAGTCATTTAAAAAATTTTTTTCAATTGACCTGCGAGCGTCGCTTAGCCTGGTAGAACGATATTGAAAGATATCGAGGCCAAAAGCGCTGGATTGCTAATCCAGTGTCCGAACGGACCCGAGGGTTCGAATCCCTCCGCTCGCGCTAAATTGAGCCCATGGTCTAGTGGTTATGGCTTGCTTTCGTTAAGAATCGAGTAACAGACGTCGCGCTTACACCGCGAAGGTCGGGAGTTCGACCCTCCCTGGGCTCACCATTCCTATTTATAGGTTAAATTCAATTTTTTAAAGTTATTGTATTAAATTTCTAATCTTGCGTGGCCTTAAAGCACTTAACTTAACTCGTCTCAGGTCCTTTCCTATTCTTGCGATTATTCCTGGGGCGTCCGTGTTTTCCTTTAATAAAACTATGTGTTATAAAAATGAGAACCTTTCCGTTGATATAATGTCTCGCAAGTGCCCCGAGTTTATAAGAACCTTTTTTAATTGGTTTTTCGTGGTACCACTCGCAACTATTCCTTCAATGTTTTCGGATACGACTTTGCGAAAAACATCAAGAGTCTTTTTTGATAGTTCTCCTTGAATTGTTTGATTTTCTGCGTCGATCTTGACAATTTTAACATGAACGGGATAGTTTTCGATGAATTCATATTCTTTAATAATATCTCGAGTTGAAAGGTTCTTGTCGTTGCTTAATTGTTCCC
>JAEOUI010000021.1 GCA_016839425.1 Promethearchaeota archaeon | reverse complement strand
TATTTATTATAAGATTGATGCATTTTCTTATATTGGCTTTATAATAGGCGCCATTTTAATTGGGCTTATTTTATTAACAAATATCATTACACTCATTATATTTCAAATATTTTGTAACTAATTTATCAAGAATAATGATTTCACATAAAAGGAGGCAACAAAAGTAAAAAGATTTTATATCTTGACTATAATAAATTTAAAGAATGGCAATTAAACAATAGCTTTAAAACATAAGATTTCTAATTTAAAAAAATCAAAAACATCCCTAAAAACCTCTAAATAATTATTTTTGAGGATTTTTTTAATAACAAAAGTTTTGGAAAACTTCAGACTCAATGGCATTATAATAGATAAATAAAATTGTCAAAAAAAAAAAAATCAGGCAATCAAACTTCTTAAATACGCGTCCTATCTCATTTTATTCAAGAAAGTATATAAAAAGAGGTGTTACTAAATTGGAGGTACTAAACAGGAATAAAACCGTTAGAAAGACCATGGCGATATATCTCGTGAATTATATTAACGAGAGTCCAAAGATCAAGGAAATTAAAGACATTCTCAAGTATTTTAGCGATAAAACAATTAATTTTGCGACAATTGATGTTCCTGACGACCTTTTCATATCCTTTAGAAATTCCCCGCTCCCAGGTTTATTAGGATCCCTTGGGGTTCCTTATTATCAGATTAAAATCCCCGAAGAAACAAAAACATTCTTTTTAGAAAAGTTACGAAAGATAGAAAAGCATCTTACGCAAGACAAGGAAGAATTAGCCCTAATGGAAGATAAAAATAGCGCAAGAGGTAGGTATCTCAAATTTTGGATCGAATTATATCAAAAAGAACTCGAAGAAAACAGGGATTTCTTCGAACAAAAGGTTCGACCCGTTTATATCGCCGAAACAATAATAGGAATGATTGAGGGAATGATGGACGAGAATATCTTGCTCCTTCACTTTGGGGACGAAAAAACATTTAGCGAAATCATGAAAGTCATTAAATACATTAACGCAAAAATCGATGTGTCCTACTTGCATTATATGGTATGATTGATTGAATTATTTTCATCTTTTTTCCTTTTTTAGTTGTGATTTATTCTACTCCTGAAATAATAAAAGAAAGTATCTATTTTAATCAAATTAGAATTGTTGAAAATAGTTTGCTAAAATAAACTAAAAGCTTTATTACAGTATTCAACTTATTAGTATTTAATAATTTTTAACTACATTTGATCGATAAATCATGAGCTTACCAGCAAAAAAAGCTTTAAAGGCGAGCGAAACAATCACTCACTACGAGTATCGCATGCTTAATCACGATATGGTACTCAAGTACGACGATAGTAAGTGCGTGGAATGTGGTTTCTGCCACCGCGTGTGTCCCGTTACCGTGTCCATCTACGAAGAGGTGCTCAAGAGAACGGCGATTGGCACACCCGAAGAAATGAAAATCCCTTCAGACCAGAAAACCGTAGTAGATCCCGAAAAGTGCATTTGGTGCGGGTGTTGCACTTGGATTTGTCCAGGATATACCTTGGAACTACTTATTAACGGGGAAAACAAGCTCCTGTTGGTAGAGAACGGATCTCTACCAGAGTTCGAAGAGGAAGTGAGAACGCTCGAAAACGGGCAAAAAGTTCGAAAAGTTGTTGAAGGGAGCATTACAATAACTTGTAATGAAAAAGATGGAAAATTAATTGATGCGTTCGTAGATGAATGTGCCGTCGACGCAATGAAAAGGGACGGTAAAGCCATTTCGGTGGATAAAGACAAGTGCATCTTATGCTTTAAATGTAGCGACGCAGCAAAAAAATACGATAACATAGATGTCAAGATATACAGGGATCGCTTTAAGAATGTAAAGGGAGAGCCTGGATCCGTGTGGAACGGCATTATGCTCAGAGTTCTTGGGAAGGAAGGAAAGATAAAAGGTATCAAGAGTAAAAGCCAGAACAAGCTAGCTGACTCGGTCCTTAGATTGTTAGGACGAGTAGAAACCGAAGAAGAATAAAACTATCTTTTTTTTTAGATTACTTTAAGTTTTAAAAAAAAAAAAAATTAGATACTTATAGTCGCGTAACTTGATGGTACGGCTTCAGAATCTATATTAAAATCATAATATGAAACGAAATCATCACTATCTATTGAGTTGAAAGGTAGTGCTACAATAATATTACCTGAAGAAGATTGTTTTATAGATATATGTACTTGGAGACGTGATGTAATACCAATGTCTGCTTTTGGAATTTTGCATTCAAAAAAGCTATTTGTCCTATTCCATACACCACTAAAACTTGGGGTAATTTCCGTCCAACCCGTTCCGTTTCCTTTAAATAAATTCACTGAATCGTAATATAAACTCCATTGAAAGCAATATGAGGCGTTAAAAGGCAAGATAGGCTCAGGACCATCGTATTGTTCCCCAGAACTTTCGCCTATCCCACTACCGTCACCAAAATATACAAATAAACGACGAGTAGAAGATCCCATTGATCCGTTCATTCCAATGTATATATTGTTAGCGTCCCATGTAATATATGCTTTATAATCTGAATTAGATGTGCTAAATTCTTCGGTGCTTGCTGTAAAGTCGTTCACGCCGTCTATTGTTATCGTATGAGCGTATGGATTTTCTTCTCCACCGGGATTAAGAACGCTTGGATTCGCAACGAGAAATCCGGTAACGCTTGCGACCACGATCACAATGACGACTATTCCTGCTCCGGCTATAATCGGTTTTTTATGTTTTATTATGCTTTCTTTATTTATTTTCAAATTTTCCTTATTAATTTTCATTTTTTGATCACTTGCACAACAAAAATGTTGAAATTGGATTGAAGATAACTGTGAACTACTATTTAAAAGCTTTTCCTTTTTTTCGTGGGAATTTCAGGTTTTTAAAAAAAACAAAAAATAAAATTAAGGATATAATGGTATGTAGGTATTAGGAGCGGTTGTGTCTTCGAGATCGAAATCGTAATATGATATGTAATCAGGATCATTGGCTCCGCCCGCATCAACGGAATTATGCGGTATTGAGCACCAGGTACTTGGAGTACCCCCCCCTGTATATATCATGCTTATATGTAATTTTAAAGAAGATGGTGACCCTAGATTTTCCAAAAGAAATCGAGATTCAAAATAAGCACCAGCTCGACTCCATTCACCTGTAAAGTTTAGATCTGTATCGGCCCAATTCGTACCGTTCCAAGCGTCCATACCACATGTTAGAACATCCGATCTCCACCAAAAGTGGTGCGATGTATTAAACGCCAAGTTTGGTTGTTGCGTATTATAAAGCTTTCCAATAGTCGTTCCTAGATTTCCATTTCCGAAATAAATCAAGAGATATATATCGGGATTTATTCCACTTATATCATTTGAGTCGTTGAGTCCAACATAAAAATAATTTGAATCCCAAGAAATATAGCCGTAAAATCCGCTTGCGGAACTCGAGGTGTTAAATAGTTCTCTATCCAAATAAAAATCATTGATTCCGTCAATAAGAATGGTATGAGAATAGGGTTCGATAGGAGATTCTGTTGGTGATGCACTAAAAAATGTAGCACCTAAAAATCCGCCTAAAACACCTCCTCCAACAAAAGCCACTATAACAAGTAATACAAAAATTCCTTTTTTCACCATGAATTTCAAACCCGTGATAAACGAATTGATCTATCATATAGTCAAATTAATTTTTAAATTTTTGTCGAAATTCGTTAATGTTCTCCATAAATATATATATAAGCTATATCTATTTAGTGTTCAAAAGTATAAACTTAAAAACTAACGATCATATCTTCTGATCGTTACTTGAAATAAAAGAACAAATTTAGACAGAGAAGTGAAACTAACATGGTAAAGAAAGTAGCAATCAACGGGTTTGGTAGAATTGGAAGGTTATTCTTCAGAGCCGCTTGGGGTAATCCCGAAATTGAAATTGTTTCCATTAACGACCTTTTTGAACCCAAATACTTGTCTTATGTCCTAAGATACGACACTGTATTTGGGAGATTCAAGGGTAATGTTCAAGCTAAGGATGGTGCCTTGGTAGTCGATGGGAAAGAAATTCCAATCACGGCGGAAAGAGACCCTGGAAACCTACCGCATTCAAAAAACGAGATTGATGTGGCGGTAGAATCTACCGGATTGTTCGTGGCAAGAGATAAAGCATCCAAACACCTCGATGCGGGAGCGAAGAGAGTTTTGATCAGCGCACCAGCAACAGATCCCTACATCACGGTTGTGTTAGGATGCAACGATGATAAAATTACTCCTGACCACAAGATCATATCGAATGCTTCGTGCACGACGAACTGTTTGGCTCCAGTCGTAAAGGTATTACACGAGAATTATAACATAAAGTATGGACTTATGACCACGATTCATTCTTATACAAACGACCAATCGAATGTGGACATCGCTCGTGCGGGAGACGCGTCGAAAATGATTCGAGGTAGGGCAGCCGCCATGAACATGATCCCAACATCTACTGGCGCTGCAAAGGCCATCGGCGAGATTTACCCGGATCTTAAAGGAAAATTGGACGGTATTGCTATGAGAGTTCCAACTATCGATGGTAGCGTTGTAGATTTAAAAGCAATCCTTGAAAAACCTGCTTCAGCTGACGAAATAAACGCAAAAATGAAGGCCGCAGCAGAAGGTCCATTAAAAGGAATTTTAGCATATAACGACGACCCTATTGTTAGTAGCGATATCGTCGGAGATCCACATAGTTCCGTGTTTTCGAGCATTTGGACAAAAGTAATTAACGACGAGGCGTTCATATTAAGCTGGTACGATAATGAATGGGGCTTTTCTAATAGGATGGCAGAACTAATCGTAAAAAAACTGTAGAACTTTTTTTTTTAATTTTATCTTCGTTTTTATTTATTCTTATCCTTAAATCATCAAATTAGATTCTTTATGGTTTGTTTATCATTAAGAATTATTCAACTTTTTTTCAAATATATTTTGATAATTTTTTTTGTCAAAATTGATTAGCAGAGTTGTCATTTCTCTTTCATCTGGTCAGCTGGGCAGGCGTTCTGGCGCTTTATATGAGCGATCATTTAAATATGAGCGTTCATTATTAAGATTATAATCCCATAAAAAACCGCGAGGGTAAAAAAAAAATAAAAAAAAGTTGATAATGCAATGGTTTTAGATACAGGAGAAATAAGCAGAATATTTGTAGCTATTTGTCAGTGAGGACTGAACATTGCCGAAACTATAGATTGCACGGCGTTAACTGAATATTCAAAAAAATTGCCTGGAGTGGTTGGTTGCGATAATTACATAAGCCTTTGTACCACTGCGGGATCAACTTTTATTCAAGAAAATATGGCAACGATGGAAGCTAATCGCTTGGTAGTTGCTGCTTGAACACCAAAAACCCACGAACCAGTATTTAAAAAGATATTGAGCGATACGGGAATTGATCACTCTTATTTAGAGTTTGTCAATATTAGAGAGCATTCCTCCTTCGTTCATAGGGGAGACAAAGAGGGTGCTCTCAATGTAGCAAAGGACCTTATCAAAGCTTCAGTCGCACGGGCCGTAGACCTTGAGAAGATTGATGTAAAAAGCGTTGATTTGGATAAAAAAGTTCTTGTAATAGGTGCTGGTGTGGCAGGACTTTCGGCTGCTATTGATTTGACAGAACAAGGATACGAAACCTATGTCGTGGAAGAAAGACCCAGTATTGGGGGAATAATGGCAAAGCTTGATAGAACCTTTCCTACCGACGATTGCAGTATTTGAATTTTAGGTCCCGTCATGCTTAAAGTCGCAAGCATTCCAAATGTACATTTATACACATATACAAGCATCGAAGATATTTCTGGATTTATTGGAAATTTCAAGGTAAAACTCCGGAAAAAGGCAAGATATGTTACCGAAGATTGCAACGGGTGCGGAGCGTGCGTTGAGGCATGTCCCGCGTATGGATTTGACGAATTTAACGAGAATTTAAACTCACGAAAAGCCATTTATACATACTTTGCCCAAGCGGTTCCCTCAATTGCGCAAATTGATATGAATCGATGTATTAAATGTGGGATTTGTGAGGACGTCTGCGAATTAAACGCTATTGACTTCAATCAAAAAGATGAAATCCAGAATCTTACGGTAGGTTCGATAGTTGTTGCAACAGGACTAGAAGTTCATAAAGGTAAGGAATACGGAAGAGGTACATATCGCAATATCATCACGCAACTCGAGCTCGAAAGAATATTAGCCCCAAATGGTCCAACAAAAGGACATCTTGTTAGACCGTCTGATGCAAAGCGCCCGAAAAAAATATTATTCGTAAATTGCGCTGGTTCGAGGGATAAAAAAACACATTTTTATTGTAGCGTGGTTTGTTGTAATCTATCAATTAAAAACTCAAAATTAATAAAATCAGAATATCCCGACACGGAAATTGTTGTAAGTTTTATTGATATGAGATGCGCAGGAAAAGATTACGAAGAATACTATCGTATGGCAAGAGATAGTGGCATAGTTTTTGTTCGAGGTCATGTGGGAAAAATAAAAGAAGATCCAAAGACAAAAGATCTAATTGTACAGATTGAAGCCTTTGGAATGGATAGATTCTTGGAAATGGAGTTTGATCTCATTGTTCTTTCTTCAGCATCTATCCCTTCGAAATCAGCAAAAAAAATCGAAAGAATGCTTGGCTTAGAAGTAAGCAGGGATGGTTTCTTCAAGGAAGCACACTCCCGATTAAACTTGATAGATACGAAAATCCCAGGTATTAGCATAGCGGGAGCATCTCAAGGACCCAAGACAATTCCAGACGCAATTACACAAGGGAGGGCGGCAGCATCTTCTTTAACAAGCATTTTACATAAGGATACTTATGAAATACTTTTGATAAGAGGTTATATAAATAAGAATTCTTGTGCCAAATGTGGACTCTGCGCTTTAAATTGTCCATATAATGCTATAAAAACGACTAAAAACGGTCTCGAAGTAAACGAAATTCTCTGTAGGGGCTGCGGTACTTGCTTGGCTAATTGCCCATCCGAAGCAATCACATTGAAATACTATCAAGAGTCTCAGTACGAAAAACAAATCGATGCGATATTAAGCTAATTTGCTAAAAAGGCAATGGTTACCATTTGTTTGTTTGTTTTTTTTATATATTTGTCCTCATTCAACCAATCAACACTAAAACCCGATAGAATGATTCGAACGAAAAAACGATAGTCGTTCGTAGACTCGCCCACGCAAGGGATCGGGTTTATTTTTTTAAAAATGTGGTATATCAAATGAAAAAATAGTTATACCTTATAATATAAAGAAAAATCACCTAATCTGTTAAGGTAAAATTAAGAAGAATAATTAAAATTGTCCAAGCCTAGAAGAATGATAATATTTATTGTCAAAACAGTATGTTGATAATTATTTAGCAATTTTTAATAAGAATAATCGTTGTAACATATTAAAACACAAAGATTTGTGAAGAAAAATGTCATTAGAAGAATTCGAAAAACATCCGCACACTCTCATTGGTGTCGTCGAAAAATGGGCAAGTATTCGTCCATATCATATGGCACTCTTTTTTTGCGATACCGGAAAGGAAGTCTCCTATAAATATTTATTGAAAGCCATTAATGCTATGGCATATAAATTGTTCAACATGGATTTGAGAAAAGGTGATATTTGTGTTACAAGCCTTCCGAATTCTTACGAACATTTTATACTGGGTTTTGCGTGCATGAAATTAGGAGTTATGTGGTGTCCTTTAGATTTGAGCTTAAAGCCCCCTGAAATCATGATATCTTTAGCCTTAATAAGGGACAATATTAAAATGTATTGTCATCTTGGTAAGACAAAATTTGGAAATTTTGGAACGATTGGATACGCAATTCGGAATAATTACCCTTGGTTGCATTATGTGATACAATTTGGCACCTCTTATGAAAAATACCGAGAAGGAATCCTAAAAGGCCATGAACTTTTTAACGAAGCAGAAATTGAATATGAAGGAGCATTGAAAAAAAAACACGATTTTGAAAGTTATCAAAAAGAATGTGCTAAGGTTCTTGAAACCGATCCCATTTTATTATTATTTACAATGGGAACCACTGCTTTTCCAAAACCCGCAATGTTAACAAGTCGAGGGATCACCTGTCAAAATATGTGTTTATCAAGTGCGTTTAATATAACTGGGGAGGATAGGATGTTAGTTAACATGCCCCCAGCTTTTGTTGGTGGTCTGACAGAACAACTAATGACCATTCTTTTTCAAGGAGGAACTGCAATTGTATTAGGGAGATTTGACGCAGAAAGATCATTATCAGCGATTCAAAATCACAGAGTAACTTGTCTCGGGCAAATACCAGCTTCGTATTCTATGGAATGGAATTTAAAACATTACGATGCTTATGATTTGAGTTCGCTCAAGCATGGTATTTATAGTGGTCAATCTGTTGATGAGGAATTCTTAAATAACTTGGCAAAAATGGCACCTAATATCGGTACGGGATTGGGTCTTACGGAAACTTCGGGTTTATGTACTTACACTCCTAAAAAAGCGACATTTGACGATATTTCTCATGGTCTTGGTACTGCCTTTCCCATCTATCCTGCAACGATCCGAGCTCAAATGAAAGAGGATGGTTTGGCTGGAGATATTCTTGAGGATGGTGAGATCGGTGAGATTTGCTTCGAAGGACCACAAACATTCCTTGGATATTTTAATTACGATGTAGCAACAAAGGAAGTTCTTTCAGAGGATTCGGTTCTTTATACTGGAGATATGGGATTTAAAGATGAAAAAGGCATTCATTTGGCTGGAAGGAAGAAATACATGATAAATCCAAAGGGATATCGAGTTTTCCAACCTGAAATTGAAGCTTATGTTTCAATTCTACCTGAAGTAGAGTATGTGGGAGTTTTGGGTGCCAAACACGCTATTTTTACTGAAGCAGTCGTAGCTTATATAAAAGTAAAGAAAGGCGCAATCTTAACCGAAGAAAGTATTAACAACCATTGTAAAGAAATGGCATCTTATAAACGCCCTTCATTAATCGTATTTCTCGAAGACTTTCCTCTAACTCGAAATAACAAACCTGATTATGTGATTTTGGAGCGAAGGTTAACTGATGACATTAATAGTGCTCGAGCCAATGGAAAATGGGATTCATCTTAAATTAAAACTAAATACTCTTTATTTTTCATATTCTTATTAAAAAATTATCTTAATCCTAATTTTGATAAACAGAAAATTTTAAAATATGTACTCAGAAGCTTTTGAAATAACGGAAAATAATTGGACCCCTAAAAGATTTAAATAGTTTAAACGCTATGAATATACTTAATACGAGAAGAGAACATTCAATAAAGAATATAAATTACAGTAAAAGAGTGATATAAATGTCAGATATTAACGAATCAGAAGGGCAGGGGAATAAGCCCATTGGTAGATTAACAGGGAAAACCACTACACATAAAGTGAGGGTCAAGATCGACGATCCTAAAATCGAGCGCACGGATTACTTCACTATTTACGCAAAAGGAGAAGGAGTTGATGGAGAAAAGCCCTATTACATGTTAAACATCGTTGACATGTGGACAGAGGAAAAGGGAATGATGGCGAAGTTACTCGTTTTAGGCGATAGACCAAAGCGACCTTTTGATGTGGGAGCGGATGTTTATCTCGCAACGGAAGAACAGATAGCTAATTTATTAGGAATAAATAATCCTCCAGAAATTTCCGTGGCGATAGGCAAGTTGTTGGGTTATCCTTTCGATGTCAATCTAGCAGTAAAGAATTTTGGTCGAATTTTTATAACAGGAAAATCTGGTTCGGGAAAATCTTATACGATGGGCGTGTTATGCGAGGAATTCCTCAAAAAAGGGATTCCTCTAGTAATAGTTGATCGACACGGAGAATATGGAAGTCTAAAAGTTGCGTCAGATGATGACGATTCGCCTGCGGCAACAGAAATCGAGATTATCCCTCAAGACGATGAATATATTGAAATTGACGATGTGGAAATAAAAGAAAAGACACCTCCAAAATTTTCAATAAAGGATAAAATAAAAGAAAGATCAGAAGGACCAGGTGAAAGTTCTTTTGTAGATAATATCATCGAATTTGCAGACTTGAATAAGAATAAAGGGGGTGATATCGATCTTGATTACTTGTTTTCTCTCGACGCAACAGATATTGTTGCTCAAAGGTTATGCACGATTGTTAATTTGCGAGGACTCGACTTGGAAGTTCAAGAAGTCGTCACTGGCAAGCTTCTTAAAAAATTATACGAGGCGAGTACTTCGAGGACAATACCCCCGTTTTACTTGTTCTTGGACGAAGCACACTTGTTTGCTGGAAAAAAACAAACAGAAACTTGTGAGATCGTAAAATTATTTGCCCAAGAAGGTAGAAAATTTGGTGCTAATATTATCATTGGCACTCAACGCCCTCAACTTCTTGATACAACTATCCGAGCACAAGCAGGTACATGGATTGTCATGAATTTAAGCGATGTGAGAGACATTAGCATCACGATCCAAAGCGCAGAAGATCTAAGCAACGAAAACAAGAACGATATTTCTGGTTTGGATAAGGGAGAATGTATCATATGCGGTGAAGCCGTTGCTGGAATTCCATTATTTGTAAAAGTAAGGAAAAGAACCACAAAACACGGGGGAATTGGATTCAATCCACTCGATTTTCTGTCAGAACAAACGATAGAAGAACTTCAAAAGAGAAAGCATCGAATATTAGGTGAAAAAACAGAAGCTGAACTCGAAGCAGGTAAGGAAGAGTTTCAAGAATTAACCACAGCAAGATCAGTTTCGAATTATTTGGAACAAATTACAGAACTCAAGGCAAAAATAAAGGAATTAGAAGATGAGAACGATTTCCTTAGGCAAGAATTACAATCTGGGGGGCCAGCACCAATTTCCATACCTCCAGGAAATGAAGGTGAGAAGATTAGAGAATTGGAAATGGAAGTAAAGGTGTGGAAGGAAAAATATAATGCATTAAAATCGAGAAACGAAATAACCGTAAAAACGCCAACGCCAGAAACTCTTGATTCATTCCCTAGCTCTAATGATAGCGAGCTCGTATTAGAATTAGAAAACACTATTGCGATGTTGGAACAAGAAGTGAAAAAATACAAAAAGAAGTCAGAAGAGGGTATACAGTTAGCTGAAAAGTTAATGCAAGAGCTCAAGAAGAAAAAATAAAACTATTCCTAATTTTATCTATTTCTCATTTTTCCTATATTAAATTTTTTTAAACAAGTGATAAAATAAATATTATCGTAAATATTAAACCTTAAAATGTTCTAATAAGCCCTCAAGGATCTCGTTTGCATCAGCCACCACGCAATAATCTGCCGAATCAAAAATAGTAGCATTGGGGTCCTTATTTATCGCAATGATCGTTTGTGAATCGTTTATGCCCACGACGTGTTGAATTGCTCCCGAGATTCCAAAAGCGATGTAAAGCGATGGTTGAATGGTTTCCCCACTGATTCCAATTTGAAGGTGTTCCGGCATCCAATCGTCAAGAATAGGACGTCGAGTACCTCCGACTTGACCATTAGTTAAACGTGCTAACTCGAAAAGCTTATTAAAATTCTCTTTTGAAACGAGACCGTGACCTCCACCTATGACGAATTTCGCATCGGATAATCTGGAGGAAGGTTTATCTTTTCGAGTTGGGGTTCCTACGATCTTAATCTTTATCATGTTCTTGTCATATTCACAATCTACCTTCTGAATCTCAATATTCTTCTTTTTCTGTTCATTCTTT
>JAEOUI010000217.1 GCA_016839425.1 Promethearchaeota archaeon | reverse complement strand
ACATCATTTTTACATCCTTTATTGAAATAAAACTTTAACTAAAATAATTCATTGGAATATTTGTTGATTTATTCAATTTTTTTTGGCCTTGTAGCCTAGCCTGGATGGGGCGCTTGCTTGCGGAGCAAGAAATCGGGCGTTCAAATCGCCCCAGGGCCATTATAATTTCGTATTTTTATATTCTATTTAGTAATTTCTCAAATTAATTTTAAAATATCAACGAATGAGATTCAAAATTTCAGAAATTTCGTTGATATTGAAATAATTTTTTACTTCAATCTCTTTTTCAAAAGGAAATTTATACGCCCGTTCACATAATATCGTCTTTAATCCTGCTGCGTGTCCGCCTATTATGTCTGCGTGCTCGTCTCCACACATAAAGCAATCCTGTTCTTGTCCGCTTAAACCCATTTTATCTAAAACATGAATAAAAATGCTTGGATCGGGTTTACGTTTACCAAATTTTGCAGAAGTAAGAACCACATCGAAAAGATGATATACTTGATGCTTTTTTAAGATATTTTCGATCATTCGATGATGTGGATGATTTGAAAGAATTGCTAGCTTGAGCCCGTTTATTTTTGAAAGTTGTTCGAGAGTATATTGAGTTTTAGGAAATGGAATCCATTCACATTCCTCGTAGGAATGATAAATATCTGCTAATTTTTCTGTTAATTTAGAGATATCCACACTCTCTACTCCTGTTTTATTGCAAATGTGTAATTTTCTTAAAACATATTCAAAAATACCATGAGTGGTATATTCTATATTGGTGTGTCTACTTTCTTTAAAACAAGATGTTCTATGTTCAATAAAAAAGTTCTTGAAATCTTTTTCTATATTTTTATTAGTTAAAATCTTAATTTTCTTTAAATAGTTGATTGAAGCATCTAAACCATTCTCATAACAAATCAAATATTTCTCAAGAGAGACTTCATTAAAGAAAAAAAGCGTAAATCCAAAATCAAAAACAACCCCTTTTATACTCATTTAGGTAGACAAGGTAATATATACCTATAAAATTATCGTTAAGTCAAGTTAATTGATTTTCATTTATTCAAATTGATTTTTAAACTCGATTAGAAAATAATTTCTATTAAAAATTTAATAAATAATTACCCACCAATTATTCTTGGTGGGTTTGTAAGTAAGATTAAGTCTTTACGCCCTCCTTATCTTACTTCGTTCCAACACGGGTTTATGTCTGTGGTTTTACTTCAAAATAATTCTATATTCTGAAGTTATATAAGTAACCTTTTGCGTCATATATAAAGGAATATGGTATAAAAGTGAATCATCAATTTTTCCAAAGGACGAAATCTTTCCATTTTATCTCATTTAAGAAGTCTTTGCATTTTTTTTCTGCCGGATCTTATTTATCCGTTTGAAATTTAATTTTAGATTTAAGAAAACCTTTAATATTAAAAAGGATCAATATATCTTTCCCATTATACTTAAAATATCAAAAATAATTTAAATAATAAATTTTAACTCCTCTATTGAATACGATATTTCAAATCCATCACCACAAAATTTGATCATTTTATTTACAAATTCCTTCATTAAATTTTTTTTAATCTCATTATTTTTGTTTAAATTACCATCAAAAATTCTAACAAATTCGTGTCGTACTTGACCAAAAAAGGTGTCTATTTTTTTTTTCTTTGTCTTTTTATCGCATTTAATTATAAATAAAATGTTATTATATTTATCGAGGTTAGAATATATCGTGCTCCTTCCTAATTCAATAAGGTTTATTTGTTGATTTCCCAATCGACTTGCAACGGTTTCCATGAGTCCTAAAAAATCTGAAAGAGCCTCAGGTCGATTTATTTGGGATCTTTTTACAGAATTTTCAATCGAGAATACGAGTTTTCCGTGGCTATTGATGAAATATACGCTCTCCAATCCTTTCATCGGTATTAATTTCAAGTTTTGTGGATATTTACTAATAATTGCAATAATTTGTGCTTAATTATTTTTTCTATTTGGAGAGAATTATAATTCCAAACAATGAGTAAGGTTTTATATCGTTCCCAATCTTAAAAAAAAGCATTCCAAAAATATATAATATAAAACATGTTCGTTATCAGATCTACAACTTTAGATGAAATCTGATCAAATTTTATATGATGGATGTTTCTATGCTTGTGTAAATTATATAGATTTACAGGTTTTATAATTCTTGGGGGTTTATTAAATGGGACTATATACTAAAAAAAATTCTCACCACTTCGAAAAACCAAAAAAGGAAGATCATTTTTTTGAAGAATTTGAAGAGAGGCCTTGTTGTCCGATGCCCCAAGTTTGCCAAGAAGATGGATATTATGTTTGTCTTAACTGTGGATTCATACAGTCTAAAATTTTTGATGACGCTCCAAGAAGAACATATAACGCCCAAGAAAAGAAAGATCGCGTGATCAACGAAGTTGTCAAAAACAATATAGGACCTCGAACGGTTATTCGAGGTAAACGAGACGCTAGTGGCGGTTTATTGACTTCTGATATTGCGTCTAAATTCGCACGCTTGTCTAAAATCCAAAACTCGGTCGTAGATTCATTCGAGAGAAACCTAAAGATTGCCATTCCATTGCTAGAAAACATTCGGGAACGATTACACATTCCAAATGTCGTTGCAAGGAATGCATTGACGATTTATCAAAGCGTTGTGAAAAAAAAGCTCACCGTAGGGAGAAGCATCGAAGCATTGCTTTCGGCCTCCATGTTTGCTGCAATGCGAATACACGGAACACCTCTTACAATGTCTGAAATCTTGGAAATTACGAATGTCCCTCATAAAAAATGCGTAAAAAATTTTAAATTAATACTTATAGAAGTACTACCCTCTTTAAACCTTAAAGTTACTAACATGAACGCAACAGCCTACATAAATCGATTTGTCGACGAATTGAAATTACCAATGCAGTGTCGAAATTATGCTATAAAACTCTTAAAACAGGCAAAGCAGAGAGGATATAACACTTCAGGAAAGGATCCAAAAGGTTTAGCTGCTGCGTTTATCTACTCTGCCACGAAGGTATGTGGGGAGAAGAGAACACAGAAAGAAATATGCGAAATAGCTCAAGTCACGCAATTAACTTTAAGAAAACGTAGGACCGAGCTTTCGAAACATATCCTTTTCAAGTAAAATTTTATTTTTATGTGTATTTTTATATCTTGACTTCACTCAATGGAGTTAATAAGAATGAAGAAAGTGTTTACTGACATTTTTTTAATAGAAGAAAAAGGAAGTTTTGGTGTTATTAAACCAACTGAAAATGTTTATATTATTGCTGGAAGGGATGGTTTAATTTTTGATGGGGGATATGGAACCAGAGGCGCAATAAGACATCTCCTTCGAGAAATTAATACAATTAAATACAAATACACGACTCAAGGTAAAAAGTTTAAACTCACGCGAGCTCTGCCAAGCCACATTCATCCTGATCACTTTTCAGGGCTTAAAGCACTAAGAGAAAGGTTGGGCGTTAAAATAATTTTAACAGATAAAATGGCTCGAACTATTGATAACAAGAAAAATTTTTACGCTTATTTTGAAGAATCAAGATATAGGAAAGCACAAGACGAAGATAAAAGAAAAAAAGAATACAAGGAAAAATTACGATTAAAATTATATCGATCTTTTTATCGATTCGGTTATGGCATAAACTTCGTATCTAATCCCGATGAGATCGTTGAAGAAGAGACGGTTATTACAATAAACGAAGATAAATGGCGTGTTTTTCCATCCCCTGGTCATTCATTCGATCATATATCACTTTACAACGAAAAAAGGGGCGTTTT
>JAEOUI010000216.1 GCA_016839425.1 Promethearchaeota archaeon | reverse complement strand
CGTAGATGTACCTTCGTCAAGGACGATAATTGATCGATCATCTTGTAGATTGTCTTTATTCCATTTTACAGGCTCAGATACGCCTCCATCTTTTACATGAAACATTAACGCCAGTGGCATGATATTTTCACCATTAAAAATTAATCTTTATATGTTCTAATTTATTTGATATATAATATTAGTAGATTAAAGCTTTTTAAAAATTAGTGTTTTCCACCAATAGTAATGAGTAAATGGATTTTAAGGAAAAATCAAAAATTTCAAAATATTTGTACGATTTTACAAATTAATAATAATTAAAAATAGATACTAGACGATATAGATTGTCAATAAATAACAAACTTTTAAAATTGACCATTCCAAAAGGTAGTTTGCAAGATGTAGTATCTGATTTTTTCAAGCAAGCAGGTTTGAAGCTCAATTTTTCATCAAGTCGAGATTATAAACCCACTATTGGAGATCCAGAGATTTATATCAAGCTATTAAGGCCTCAAGAAATTCCTAATTATTTGATGGGTGAAGACGAGTTTGATTTGGGTATTTCGGGGATCGATTGGGTTAAAGAGACAAACGCAGATGTTGAAGTAATTTTAGACTTGGAAATCGGAGGAGTTAAGATTGTATTTTGTGTTCCAAACACATGGGATTATGTCAAATCGCTGGACGATGTACTAAAGAAATTTTCCGAAGACAATAAAGTCTTGAGGTTCTCAACTGAATATCTTACTTTATCGCTTAATTACATTCAAAATAACGAGACATACAAGAAATTATATGGAAATAAACCTCCCTTAGTCATTACTCCGTGGAAATCGTGGGGAGAAAACGAGAAAGTAAAGATCTTTCTATCGTTTGGTGCCACCGAGGCAAAACCACCCGAAGAAGTAGATGTCATCATTGATAACACATCAACTGGTTCAACGATTAGGGCCAATAATTTAAAAATCGTTGATGTCATTGACACATCTACTGCTGTACTCATAGCAAACAAGAATGCCTTAAAAGACGAATGGAAGAGAGAAAAAATCAAGGATTTGAAAGTGCTTTTGATGGGCGTCATTGAGGCGTCAAAAAAGCTTCATATCTTTCTTAATGTCAAGCGCGAAAACTTAGATAAGATCTTAACTAATTTGCCTGCCTTAAAGCGACCAACAATTTCAAAACTTGCCGGAGACGATTCAAATGGTTGGTGTGCTATAAATACCATCATTAAAAAGGAAGATTTTCTTAGTCTTATCCCTCTCTTGCGGAAATTCGCTCAAGGATTAGTCGTACACGAGCCTCGGCAAATCTTGCCTTTAGAACAAATATAAACGCTCTGGAAGTGGTGAATTTCTTAAAAATAGTATCTTCTGAAGATATTTCAGAACAAACGATTTCCAATTACATCCCACGCACGATTCTACAGATAGATGAGATTAAATCTGATGTAGAAGAAATAATTGCCCGCGTGAAACAAGAAGGAGATCGTGCTATTTTATCTTATACAACGAAATTTGATAAAGTAAAATTAAAATCCACCGAGATACTCGTTAGGAAAGAAGAAATTTCCGAAGCTTATGAATTAGTTGATCAATCTTTAATAGGAGCTATTCAAGCGGCTAAAAAAAATCTTATTACTTTTCATCAAGCTCAAAAAAGAGACGATTGGTCTATCACTATTGATAATGGAATCAATGCAGGACAGATCTATCGTCCTATAGAGTCTGTAGGAATTTATGTCCCTGGGGGTAGAGCCGTATATCCGAGCACGGTTTTAATGACGGCAAGTCCAGCTTTAGTAGCGGGTGTAAAAGAAATCGTTCTTTGCTCCCCGCCTCAGCTAGATGGTAATGTTTCGCCTGCCATTCTCGTTGCCGCTAACGAGTTCGGTATAAAAAGGATTTACAAGGTAGGAGGCGCTCAAGCCATCGCCGCAATGGCCTATGGGTCCGATACCATCCCTTCCGTTCAAAAAATCGTTGGCCCTGGAAATAAATGGGTTAATGCCTGCAAGCAACTCGTTTCAAATGTCGTTGCCATTGACACGCCCGCAGGACCTTCAGAAATCTTAATCATTGCAGACAAAACCACAAATATCGATTATGTGATGTTAGATCTTATATCTCAGGTAGAACACGATCCTGATAATATTGGTATCGTTGTTTCAACTTCTTCTGAGCTCCTTGAAAACTTCAATCAAAATATAGTACCAATAGTCCAACGCTCTGAAAGAAAACAAATAATTGAATCTGCCTTGAAAAACAATTCTCTTTTAATTAAGGCCCGAGATTTAGACGATTGCGTGCGAATTAGCAATATCATTGCTCCCGAGCACTTACAAATAATGACACAAAAACCTCGCTCTTTACTTGAGAAAATCGTCAATGCTGGAGCGATTTTCTTAGGGCCATATTCACCAGTGCCATTAGGGGATTATTCTGCGGGTACGAATCACGTGCTCCCTACAGGCGGAAATGCTAAAAAATATTCAGGATTAAATACCCTCGAATTTTTAAAAATAATTGATGTTTTAGAGTGCGATAAGGAAGGTCTAAAGCAATTGAGCGCTTCAGCGACAATACTTGCTCAATTTGAAGGATTGGTTGGCCACAAAGAATCTATTGAAGAGCGACTCAAGGATGACGATTCGGTAAAATCGAAGTGAAAACTTAAATTAGAATCTAATATAACTTATTATTATTAGTCATAAAAAAGAGTGCGTAAAATGGATTTAAACAATTTAATTAGAGAACCATTAAAAAAATATTCTCCTTATGAACCTGGTGAACAACCAACTGGGGATGGATGGATTAAATTAAATACTAACGAAAACGCTTTTCCTCCGCTTCCAGAAATTCTTGAGGATATTAAAAGTGCCATTGACGATAGATTAAGAAAATATCCCGATCCAACTGCGTTTGAAGTGAGAAAGTTAATTGTATCAGCGTTGTTAATCGAAAAAGACACCTTAACAGATCGAAACACTGTTTTTATTGGTAATGGTTGCGATGAGGTTTTGGATACTATTTTTAAAGTATTCGTTGATCCTGGCGATGAAGTCGTATTTTTTTATCCCTCTTACGGAATGTATAGCGTGCTCGCTTCGTTATATGGCGCAAAAGTTAACGAAATTAAGCTCAACGAAGATTTTTCACTACCCGAACCCGCATATAACGCAAAAGGTAAAGTCATGTTCATCAATTCACCGAATAATCCTAATGGCAAATCGTTCGACAATTCCTCAATATTAAAAATCTGTAACAAATTTCCTGGTATCGTGGTTGTAGACGAGACTTACGCCGATTTCTCTGAACAGACGAGTTTACCCTTGTTAAAACAGGCAAAAAATCTAATAGTCGCTCGGACTTTTTCCAAGACATTTTCCTTGGCTTCCTTACGCTTTGGGTACGCTTTAGCCGATAAAGAAATCATCAAACTCATGAATAATGTGAAATTACCCTATAATGCTAATATGCTCGCCCAAGTAGCAGCGATTTCGTGTATAAAGCACAGAAAAAAGCTAATAGAACAAAACAAGATCATCGTATCAGAAAGAAAGCGATTAACAGAAGAATTGAATTCTTACGATGGAGTAAGTGTTCTTCCCTCAGATGCAAATTTCGTTCTTGTAAAATTTGACGACAAGTCCATTACATTGAAATTCTTATGGGATTTAAAGGAAAAGAAAAAAATTTTAGTTCGACATTTCAGCAAGACGGGTCTTTACAATTATTTGAGGGTTTCCATTGGAACAAAAGAGGAAAACGACATGTTTCTTGAAGCTTTCAAAGAGATAGCGTCAGAGTATTTATAATACTGAATATAAATATTTAAAACTTTTAAACCTATATTTCTTATATATTAATTTCTAAGGCAAGATGAGTTATCATTTCAAGTTTTTTTCAGAAAGATTCAATACCATGTAAATCTTGTGGATACAATGTTGTAAGACCGTTTCCGAAAAACAAAAGATGTCCAAGATGTAATAATTATTTATCTGATCTTTACGGTCTAGCTCAAGAAAAGTTGGAATCCGCGCAAAAGATTGAAAAAAATAATTCTAGCATAGCTGATAAATTACAGGGCAGGGTTCGCGTTAAAGAACGTAAGGCGGACATTAACATCGAATCAGATTTTATAGAACTATCAAAAAACGAATATATTAAACTTCTTGGTATTACTTCTATAAGCCGAACACAATTATATCATAACAACGATACATATATTTATTTTTTAGAACTTACAAACAATCTAGATTTTATTGCAACTAGTATTTTAGGAGGAGTACTCGATAAAATGGCGCTTATATCTGAAAAAACTCACGAGCCTGAAAAAATAATATTTCTCGTCAAAGACGATATCATATTTCTCGTATATGGTGTTTTTCCAGACAAAAAAGCTTCTTGGATTTTAGAACAGATGCATAAATATTTCATCGATCTTGTTCGAGATAAAAATATTGATGAACTTACAAAATACGAAAAGCATCAAATAACTCTTAAATTCAATAGCATCATTAAATTTATTCTTAGAGAATACAGAAAGATTCAAGATGTATTTTCTGACCAAGAGATCCCTTATGTCGAAAACAAACTCAAGGTTCATTATTTTGGGTTATCTTCCCGTTCCATTGGTGTTATCTCGTTGCTACTGGGAAACGAACTTCATGTCGATGCTCCTGGTGCTTTCGATAATCCAGAGGAAATCCTAGAAATGAAGGAATCCATGCTCACGGCAAAAATCGAAGCTATCGCGGCCAATACACTAGGAAATACTGGAGCGACCCCTAGGTGGATTGCCGTAAAACTAGGTTTTCAGAACTATCGTTTCCTCACATTTAGAAAAATGCAAAACGAATATTACGCTTCATTCCTTTCAGAAGGAAATTTAGGCAAGTTAGAAAAGATGGAAACTCTATTGGAACCATTTTTCAAAAGCGCTATTAAACATCCTTTCTCGGGTAATTTAAAACCATTTAATCAACTCAAGACGACAATGGCGAATAAGTTCAAGGAATCCAGGGAATTTACTTGATTTTTTTTAAAATACACTACTTTCATTTTAGATTTATTTATTATTAAAATTGATAATAAACGCCTCCCCATTCACTAAATTGCAATGTGATGTTTTTAAGCAATCTGTGCTTAAAATAATGTAATGACAAATTACAATCCCGACTTAATATATCGCAAATATCAAGAAGGAAATGTAGATAGAAACACGACTCTTAACTTGCTTGAATCCATCGTAGATAATTGTCTTGTTCAAGAAATTAGGGTTAAATGCGTTCAATGCATGGAGAAAATCGCAATGAGTGACGATAAAAAAATATTTTTTATCTTAGAGAATCTTTTGCTCTCCGATAATAATACTGCTGTGAGAATCGCTTCTGCTCGCGCTTTAAAATCCATCTTTTCCTTTCGAGCTATAAAATCCTTGGATTGGTTAATCCATAATGAAACAAATTACGATATTTTGGTCGAATCTATTCTATTATTGTCAGAACTTCACCAAGAAGATGCTAGAGGCTCGTTATTTGCCACGCTAATGCTAAAGTGCGAAAAAGAATACGAAAGTAGGGAATTACAAAACCAATTTTTAAATTATCAGAAAGCCATAAAAAAGTTGGTTAAAGAAAGCAATATAAAAAATATTGATACAGCAGATATTCTTGTAAATTATATCACGATTGAAGCACTCGTGGATAAATTTTCTATCGTCAGATATGAATTAGAAGATGCTTTTGTGATTGAATTGGACCTTTCAGAAATAAGATGGAATATGACGCTCTGGGTTCATCAGGATCCAAAATTCATTAAATGTATTTCAGAAATCCTTGGGTTGTCTAATCTAAAGCATTTAAAATCCCTCAACATATCAAACAACCAAGTAACTGATCTAAACGGCTTGGAAAATCTTAATAATTTAATAAAACTTAATATAGCCAATAATAAAATAGAACCCATTGAAGATATTAAAGTTTTAAAAAATTTAAAGGACCTAAGGTCTTTAAACTTGAGTGGCAACGATGTCGTAGAATTATTAGACGAGGGAGTATTTGGAGATATTGAAGTGATTAAAAACTATCAATTTATATAGTCCATTTTTGTCATAATCGATAAAAATATCTTATAAGTGGTTTATTAATTTAATAATGGTGTATTCACCGGAAAATATCTATCACGACTTTAGTAACAATAATATCTCTCCCGCTTACGCGGCTCGCCTACTTGTTTCATTAGTCGAACAAGGAGAAAACGAAACTATTAGGCTCGTAAGCCTTAAATTCTTGAAAAAGATGGGAAAACAAGCCAAGATCTCTTTTAAATTCCTTGAGAACCTTTATGTATCGGAGTCTAACCACGATATAAGATTGTGCGCGTTAAAGATTGTTAGAGATAGATTTTCACAAGACGCTCTTTCCTTAATTAAATGGGCGTTCCAGCACGAAACCAACATTCCGTGCTTGATGATTCTAGTTGATATAGTGCAATTGATTGGAGATGATATTGCTAAAGTATTTTTGAATCAAGAAATAAAAAAAATTAGAAAAACAAAGCTCATTTCAGGAAAAAACATGATGTTTCGTAATTTATTTAAAAATCAGTTGAAAATAATACTAAAATCGCAAAGCGTGAAAGAATGTTCAACAGAAGAACTCGCTGATATTTATTTGAACTACAGGGCAATATGTTCCCTTAAAAAAAGGTTTTTTAGCGTTCACTATGAATTAAGAAACGCTCGAGTCGTTGAATTAGATTTATCTGATGTAGAATTCGAAGTAAGGGGATGGAAATCTGAATTTCGTAATAACATTCAAAATCTATCTGAAATATCTGAAAT
>JAEOUI010000551.1 GCA_016839425.1 Promethearchaeota archaeon | reverse complement strand
TTAGGTTTATTAAGCTTCAATCATTGAGTAACTTATGACTGAATTGCAACAACAGCCTAACTTACTAGATCTAATATGTATGTTTAGGCATGAATTGATAGAAGTCTTACATAAGATTATTATTTCTGCCAGCATTACTGAAAAATTTTTAGAAAATAGTAAAGGAAGAGACCAAATTGCGACCTTATACTCCATAATACAAGACGAGGTCGATAAGGCTGTAAGCCTCATTAATGATGAAACCAAGCTCTTTTCTATGATAATAAATATGGGGTTACATAATTGAGATTTTTTCTATTTCTTTCAAACCTTTAGAATTAGTTATTGATGTTCTAAAGTTGAGCTCAATTGATTTGAATTTTTGAAAAGATTACTATTTGGCTGCCCTTATAAAAGAAAAAAGATAATTAATAATTAAATTTCATTTTAGTTAAAATGAATATTTTTCGCAAATTTGACAACAATCAGCTTTTTCATCAATTTCACAACAAATACACTTGAAGTCAAATTTTGTAATAAAATCATCCACTACATCCGTGATGACATGTAATTTGACTTGCTTTACATCGCGATTCTTGCGGAATTGTTGGTTGATGATCTTGTCCAGATGCTGGAACTTGAAACAAGCCATCAAGATCATCATATTTAATTCTCCATCCAGCCGAAATGCATTCAGCATGAATGGGCAAGTTTTTACTTTATCAATGATTTTTTGGGGATCACGGGTCTGAATCTCTACCCGGGCGAACGCTAAATCCGCAGATTTTAAATTCAAGCCCGCATGAAACTTTAATACGCCCATATCCTCGAGTTTTTTGATTCTTAAGCCAACCGTGGGCTGACTACGGTTAACACGCTTGGCAATCTCGGTATGAGTAAGGGAAGGATTCTCTTGAACTAATTGCATGATATCTCGGTCAATTTCATCCATATTTAATGCACTACTCATCAAGCTTTTTTTTCACCTTTTTTTGTGGTATTTTTTAGGTTTGCTTTATATTTGGTAGTAAAGGGGGTTTTGGGAAGTAATATGCCGCTCATATAAAACTTCTTGATGATTCGGTTTGAATTATGGGGGATTATCAAGCGAGCAGCGCGGTTTTATTCATTTTTTTCTTATGACTTACTATTCATATCGACATATATAGATATTTCGATATCTACATAAGATAATGATCTCAAAAATCATATTTAAAGGTTTTTATCAAATACTCGTTTAACCAAATATTCATGAAAAATGAGGTTTGGGAGGGTTAAAATTGATCTCAGAAAATTTGAATAATTTTTTTCTTCAAAGTCATTCCAATCACTTTTTTATAATAGCAAAGAAGTTATTGTTACATGATGGGGATTGTTTTGAGTATTTTTGATAAGTCACGGGGGCCTATAATACTCTTAGCTTTCCCCGGATTACATGACGATAATCGCCTAAAACAATTACCGTTCTTGATGGATGTTCACGAGGAGGGCTTTTTTCTTCACGAATTCGATGACTTGAGGACAGCAAATTGGGTTTTTAAAACGGATAATCCTCAAGCTCGAGGTGGAATTGACACGATAATGCTCTCGGTAGTAAGTTACAAGGAACCAATTGCCATAGATTTACGTTCTTATAGGGAAATAATTGAATATTTCATCCACAAATTGCAACACTCTTTAGAATTATGCAAGGGAATTAACTTTGAAGCATTTCCAAGCGAATATAAGAAGTTAGCCACCCTTGTGATGTCCTTTTATCGTTTTCTCATAAAGGAAAAAATCTTTTTCGAAGAAAATTTTGAGCAAAAAGTCTTTTATGAACTTTCACATGTGGGTAAGACTTGCTTATTAAACCGCTTGAATGCCACTTTTCCAGATAATACAAATAGAATCTGGGTTTAAACTCTTTGATAATTAAACTTTTTATTTGTATCTAATTTATTCTATTTTTTCGGCTTATTATCTTCAGACACTTTTGGTACATCCTTCTCCTTCTTTTTCTTTTCTGATAATGATTTGTCAATTTGAGTATCATAAGACCAACATGTATTTTCTAATTTTGCTAATGCTTGTGCCCAATTCTGGCAATATAATTCAGGACAAATAAAAATTGGGGCATATCCTGATAATTCTTTCTTACAAACAAGATATAATGTTTGTTCCTTATAGAACGTGATATCT
>JAEOUI010000550.1 GCA_016839425.1 Promethearchaeota archaeon | reverse complement strand
CATTGTACTTTCTGGTGGTTCTACTATGTTCCCTGGTATCAAAGAAAGATTAACCAAGGAAATTAAAGAACAAATTCCAGAGAGCGTTGATGTCAAGATCATTGCTCCTCCCGAACGTATGTACTCCGTATGGATTGGTGGTTCTATCTTAAGCTCTTTGAAGACTTTCCACAGAATGTGGGTCACTCGAAGAGAATACAAGGAAATGGGACCACAAGTTATCCACCGCTGCTTCTAAGCAGCAAGCCTCAAAATTTAAACCCCATATTTTTTCTTTTTCTTATTTTTTGATTTTCGATTTTATTTATGACTTTTTTGATAGATGTTCGATTTCTTCTAAATCTGGGACTAATTGAATATTATTTTCCAAAAAGAGGCAAGAAAAACCTTTTTTTAACTTTTTTTAATATTACTTTTTATTTGATTGGTTTCATTCCCTCAGCCCAAACAGCTATTTTTGACAGTTTTCTCCTGATTTTAGTTTTATTTGACTTGGTTACTCCATGCATTAAAGTATGCGCTCGATTATCAAGCGTAGGAGAATGTTCAAGTGCTAATGGTAAATTAAACTTATAGCTACACTCTCTAAAATCTCCAATTCTCAATTGTATTATCCCATTTTCCTTTAAATCATTACCTTTTCGGCGATTTAAAGTATCAATAGGGGTTGCATAGAGGCTCCAATCAAATGACAAACCATCTTGTGCATTTTTACTGTAAAAAAAGACAGGATCAATTCGATCTAAGGATTTCCAATGTTGCCACAATCCTTTATGAACTGCACGGTAAAGATGATGTTCATTTAAAAAATGGTCATTCGGTTCTTTAGACCACATTTTAACACGCATTTACTTTGATTAACCAAGGAATTAAATACTTAGTAGCAAGATTAAAGTTAATACGCACCTCAATTTCATCCTCTGGGTGATCAAGCTTTTCTCCGTAAAAATTCACCAACTCATTCAAACTGGAAGGGATGTTAATTAGCAATTCAAACACTTCTGTCTCCCAATTTATATCAATGCTCCCATCAGGGACTTGCTGAACTAAAGGTAAAGGTATATCCATCATTTCTTTCCATAATCCCCGAAAAATCTCTTTTAAAATCATTCGAACTCTTTTTAACGTATCCTCAGTGAATGGTTCAGCACCGTTATCATCCCAATTAGACCGTAAACTTAGAATTTGTTTTTCTCGTTCATCAAGCATCTTGTCTAATTGCTTTTCTTTATCCAATTTAACGGAAATAAAAAGACTCCGAACTTCATTTAGATCCATCTCTTGTTCCTTTTCCAAACTTCTCAACTCGATGGTTTTCTTATTTTTCTTAAAATTATATCTTCATAATAAATATACAAATCTCCCTTATTAATATTTTATCCACCAAATAGCTTTTTAGTCAAACTTTAAAGCATAAAAATCCCGATAATTTCTCTAATCATTTTTGAAATCATTATCATAATTTTAATCTTCACCTTATACAAGAAGTTCAACTATAAGTCCACCATCGAGAATAATCCCTTCAAAGATAAAATTCATCTTTCATTCGCTCGGAATATAGTTCTTGTAAAACATCATTAATGTGTACATTTTCAACTTTCTTGCAAGCCTCTCTGAACTTTATGGCATCTTTTCGTTTTCGGAATTGTTCTATCAAATATTTTATCGCAGTGTTATAATTAACTTTCTCTTTCCTTATAATTTGAAGTTGAGCAGCAATCTTAAGGAGATCCTCTTTAATTTCCTCATCAATCCTAATAGTGGTCATTATAATCACACTTGACAAATAATAATCGTCATAGAAATCATAGAAACTATGATATTTATTTTTTAGAGTTTTATTTGATTTGAGTAATATACCGCTGCTTCAAAGCAGCAAGCCTCAAATTTTAAACCCAATATTTTTTTCTTTTTCTTTCTTTTGAATATTCTGAACTTTTATATATTTAGTCCCTTCTATCTATATTCATGGCAAGGATCCAAATTAGATCGAATTTAACCTTGAGAATTTTTCTTATTTCGTTATTATGTATAATAATTT
>JAEOUI010000549.1 GCA_016839425.1 Promethearchaeota archaeon | reverse complement strand
TATGTTTGCTCTCGATTGTTTTATATGAGAAGAATGAATAAAATCCCTCCTTTTTTACTTATTATCGAGGAGGCACATCAATTTGCTCCTGAAGCAGCTCAATCAAAAGCATTATCTAAATCAATTATCGAAACAATTGCACGAGAAGGAAGAAAATTTTTAGCATGCTTGTGCTTAATAAGTCAAAGACCCAAAAAATTAAGTACAACTGCTTTATCGCAAATGAATTCAAAACTAATTCTTAATATAAAAAATCCTTATGACTTAAAACATCTCATGGAAAGTTCTGAAGCAATAACTAAAGATTATGTTGATATGATTTCTAGTTTGGGGGTAGGAGAGATGCTACTAATGGGTAATGCTGTCAATTATCCCGTTTTCATTGATGTTCGAGAAAGAAAGTTTAAACCTTATATCGAAGAAACTTCATTAGAGAAATCATGTGCAAATTGGATAAAAGAATAAAAATCCTATACTAAGTCAGAACCTATTTCTTCCCTAATTTCTGTATTATCTTTATTATATACAACCATTTTTTTATTTTTACTTACTCGAAATACGCTTATGATATTCCTACATTCGAGTTTTAAAAGTATTTCTTCAAGAGTTAATGAATTAATGTAAGGAAATTCTTTTTTAATTAATTCTTCTAAACGTTTGTCAATAATTTCTCCCTTATTTTTTATCAATATATCTATAATTGAGTTTACCATTGGTTTTTGGTTCCATCGATGTGACTCGATAAATTATCACCTTTATAATTTTATATTTTGATGAAAAGAATAGAATTAGAATTTTAATATAAATAATACAGAAATAATAATAAATTTGTGCTTTCTTACACAAATAACCTATCTTCTTTTTCACCGGCGTCTATCTTTCTTCTTTTTAATTTTTCAGAAAAAGATTCATACCATTTAACTATTTCTGGAGTAATTGTCGGATGAATTCCTTCTCTTGCCTCTTTAAAATGTTCGATTGATATTTTTCTCGCACGTATATTTTCCCTCAAGGCAAGCATTGCAGCTTCCCTACACCATGTCTCTATATCTGCACCAGAAAAACCTTCTTCTAATAATTTTTCTAACTCTTCGATTTTTAAGTTATTCGATAAAGGCATATCCTTTGTAAATATTTTTAGGATCTCAAACCTACTCTCTTGGTCAGGAGCAGGAACCATTAGAAT
Organism: Promethearchaeota archaeon; assembly: GCA_016839425.1. Next base: position 1,981 of record JAEOUI010000549.1, on the reverse strand, counting down.
TCGATCAATTCTTCCAGGGCGTATTAATGCGGGATCTAATATATCTGGACGATTTGTTGCAGCGATAACAACTATATCTTTTTTACTTTCCAATCCATCTAATTCAGTCAAGAGTTGAGATAAGACCTTTTCAGTAACACCTGAATCAGAAGTAACACGTCCTCTACTAGGTGCAATTGAATCGAATTCATCAAAAAAAATGATACAGGGAGAAGCCATCTTTGCCTTTCGAAATACTTCTCTTACAGCTTTTTCACTTTCCCCGACCCACTTTGATAAGAGTTCTGGACCCTTGATTGAGATAAAATTTGCTTTTGTTTCTGTTGCGACGGCCCTTGCTAATAAAGTTTTTCCACAACCTGGTGGTCCATATAAAAGAATTCCTTTTGGTGGTGAAATTCCCATTCGATTAAAAATCTTGGGGTGTGATAAAGGCCAATCTACCGCTTCAATTAAATTTTGTTTTAATAACTGTAATCCTCCAACTTGTTCCCAAGGTACGTTAGGTACTTCTACAAATACTTCTCTTATTCCAGAAGGCAATACTTCCTTTAAAGCCTCTTCAAAATCGTCTTTAAGGACAACCATTTGTTCTAATAATTCTTCTCCAATCACTTCTGATTCTAAATCTATTTTTGGAAGATATCTTCTAAGAGCAGACATTGCAGCTTCACGACATACTGCGGATATATCCGCTCCTACAAATCCATGAGTTATTTGAGCAAATTCTTTCAATGAAACATCTTTTTCTAAAGGCATGTTTCGCGTATGTATTTGAAATACCTCACGGCGGCCTTTTTCATTTGGAACTTTAATTTCGATCTCACGATCAAATCTTCCAGGACGTCTTAGAGCTTCATCTAAACTATTTGGTCTATTTGTAGCACCAATTACAATTACTCTTCCCCGGCTATGCAACCCATCCATTAAAGCTAATAATTGGGCAACCACTCTACGTTCAACTTCTCCAGTAACTGTTTCTCTTTTAGGAGCAATTGCATCAATTTCATCGATAAATATAATTGAAGGGCTTTTTTCTTCTGCTTCAACAAATATTTTCCTCAATTTTTTCTCTGATTCACCATAAAATTTACTCATAATTTCAGGGCCATTAATAGATATAAAATGTGCTTCACTTTCATTTGCGACAGCTTTAGCTAGTAATGTTTTTCCACATCCTGGAGGCCCTCTCAATAATACACCTTTAGGAGGATCTATTCCTAATCGTTTAAACAATGAAGGATGCCTCAAAGGTAATTCTACCATCTCCCTTACCCTTTGAATTTCTCGATCTAAACCTCCAACATCTTCGTAAGTAACATAGTCAGCTTTCGTTTCTTCATCGGGACTAATGGTTTCACTTATATGAATGACCGTTTCCTGTTTAATTTGACAGATTCCTTGAGGTCTCAAGCTTTTAACTTTAAAAGATATTTCTCTACTTATTCCTATTGAAATATAAATAACATCATCTAAAGTGACCGGAAGATTAATTAGTTTTCTCCTTACAAATGTTTCAAATTTAGGATTTGGCTTAAATTTCATGCTTACTGGAGCTAAAACGACGTTTTGAGCCGTTAATGCATTAACCTTTACGATTTCAATAGTATCATCTATACTAGTTCCTGTATTTTTTCGAAGTCTATTATCAAATCGCACGATTCCTAAACCTTGGTCTTGAGGATAACTTGGCCAAGCAATTCCTGCACTATCCTTTTTACCTTTTATTGCTATTACATCACCAGTTTTAATTCCAAGTTCCTCCATAGTTTTTGGATCAATTCTTATAATATTTTTTCCAATATCTCTCTCTTTTGCTTTTTGTACTCTTAATGAAATTTTTTTACCATCCTTATTTTTCCTATCTTCGGGTCCTGCATTATTAATTGACATTATTTTTTCAATCTTAATATAATAGTTGATTTATTAAAAAATGTAATTTGGATTGTAAAAATTTTTGCCTTTTTTATTATTAATCATA
>JAEOUI010000020.1 GCA_016839425.1 Promethearchaeota archaeon | reverse complement strand
TCGTTATTCGTGAAATTTTCGTCCCATTCTTTTAATGCTAAGGTTAAATTTAAAAATTGATTTTGAAAATTTATTGGTTCTGAATATTCTCGAAAATATAAGAATGGATTAATTTTCGAAACAAAAGATTTATTTTTTCCTTTCCGTGGAAACCATTTCGAGCTCGAGATTTTCTCATATAAATCTTTACCAAATTTGTCGTGTTTCCAACAAAGTCGGTTTGATGTCAAATAAATTCTAATGGATTGTTCTTCTGAATTCTTATCTTTAAGAAGTTTAAAATTAAAATCAAATTTAATGAAATATTTTCCTTTCAATGATACTTTTAATTTATCGTCGTTTAATCCCCACAATAAGAGAAAGAATAAACTTAATATTAAATAGATTCGTGAAAACACGATTTTACAGGGATTATAAAGTTCAAAATCTGGTATATCAAGTAGGATAAAAATAATTACAGTTAATACAAAAAGATAAATCCCTCCTGTATTTTTTCTTACAGTAAATCCCAAGTGTTTGATTTCGTAAATAATAAAATTTACTAAGGAAGGAGTCAATTTTTGATAAAGATATTTGATTATACCAATAAGAAGAAAAATAAAAATTAAAAGCAAGCTCCATTTTCTTGTTGAACTTAGTAAAGATGGTGCCGTAGAATCAGGGATATTAGAACTTATTGAATTATATTTTATTTGAACCATAATTGCACTAAAAACGATATAAAAAACCATTATTGAAACAATTATGACTAATACTTTCATTAAATTTCGCATTAATTCATTTCTAATTTTAAGAGCCCTTTTTGGGTCATAAAAGATTTCAGAATTCAATTTATCGTTTGGCATGTTTAATCTATTATTATTATTATTGGTTATTTTCCATCACGCCACTGTCGAGCCTTATTTTTATTTTCTTCAGGGGAGATCCAAAATTTTTGAACGATTTCTTTAAACAATCCAAAATCGGGATTATCTACCTCGTTTAAATTTATAATATGAAATTTTGAGCTTTTCCGTTCAACATTGATATATCCTTGTTCTTCTAAATAATCGAAAGCATGCATTAATTTCTCCCTTCTATCGATATTAAGACAATTTTTCACATCAGTTTTATTGATTACAGATTCAGATTCTGCCAGTTTGGCTAAACTAGCTAGTACCAAACCTCCTCTCAAGGAGCCTAAATTGATTAATTTATCGAAGATCTTGTTAGTAGTCTCAATTAATTTCATAAAGTCGTTGTACAAGTTTATTTTTTCGTTCCCGTTCAATTCTAAGGATTTTGCAAAATCATCTAATTGATATTTTTTAATAAAGTCCTCGAGAGATATTGTCATGATATTATTTAACGCGAGAACTATTATAAATTCGTTCTATCTAAAAGAATAAAATCATAATTATTATAATCATTAGACAAAAATCTTGTCTTAGAAATGAGTTATTAAATAAAGTAAAAAATATTCTTGTTTTTTTTAATTCAATTTATATTAAACTTAATTTATTTTAAAAAAGAAGAAAGAGAAAAAATAAATTATTTTCTTAATATTTTTTGTTTACTCAAGATTGTAAATCCGCAGGCAATTAAAGTCATTATCCCGATAAAGCTAAAAATTTCAATTGGCCAAGAACTAATAGAATCATTCGGTCCTAAAACGGTAATAATAATTTGATAAGATGACTCGTCTCCATCTATATCAACGATAGTTAATTTAACTAGATATTCCCCACTTGAAGTAAATTGATGAATTGTATTATTCTCTCGTGAACTCGTTCCATCTCCAAATTCCCAATTAAATTCTAAAATACCGTTCCCAACTGAACCGTTAAAGTTAAAATAAATAGAATTACCTACAACAATAGTTGTAGCATTAGCTTCAAAGCTTGATATGGGATATAAATCTTCTAAAACAGTAATAAAATCGACTTTTCTGGTAAAGTTTTTATCTCCATTATAATCGGTTAAGTTCAAGCTGACTGAATATGTTCCTGGGGTTAAAAACTCATGAATTGGCTCGTGTTCGGTGCTATTTTTCCCGTCTCCAAAATCCCAATAATATAAACTTGGTGTATTTCCTTCGTTCCCCGTAAAATTGAATTGAACTTGCTGACCAGCAATAATTTCATTTGTACTCGCAATGAAGTCTACATTGGGTTTCAAATCGGTTGATACCGAAATAAAATCTATCTCTTGAATCATATCTTTGGTTCCATTTGAAAAATTTAATCGCAATTCTAAGGAATATGTTCCAACAAGCAAGTATTCGTGAGTAGCATTGAATGTGGAATAAATTGTCTCATCACCAACATCCCATTCAACAGAAGAGGGTAAATCTGGAATCATATAAGAGAAATAGAATTTAATAATTTCTCCTAAAATAATACTCGTACAATTTGCTCCAATACATATGTGATGCGACCTATTTACTAATGGATATCGATCGAAATTATTGATTGCACCAAAAAGAGGATATTGATCTTCTCCGATTCCGTCACCATTTATATCCGAACCACAATAATCGTCCCAAAAGTTTCCTTTAGTTCCTGAATCCCAAGCGTTGCTTCCAGAACTCATCTCATCCCTTGCGTTTTCAGTATTATTAATGAAATTGTTTTTATAGAATTCATTATCGATATTGAAGTTATTTTCAACATATGCGCCTGTATTCGAATTGTTTGCAATTAAATTTAATATAAAAATGTTCAATGAATTCGAGTTTAGCAAGTAAATTCCATGTTTGTTTCCTACAATCGCATTTTGGGTAATCCTTTCGTATTTGCTATTTGATTCAAAATAGAGACCGGATTCAAGATTATTTTTGATATAATTACCTGTAATATTGTTATTACTACAGTTATCACAAAAATTTATTCCATTTAACTGATTATTCTCTATAGTATTTTTCAGAAGGGAGTTACTCGTACAATTAAATTCCAAGTAAATACCATGTTTTTCATTAAACTTGATGCTATTATTCTGGAGCAAGTTATCATTGCAGTGATCGTATAAGGACATTCCGGACATTAAATTTTGAGATATATTATTATTTGTCAAGTTATTTTTATTACAATAGTTATCCAAGAAAATCCCATTTTCAAAATTATAACTTGCATTATTGTAATAAATTTTATTTTCAGAACAACTTCCGTTTAAATAAAGCCCTGATTTCGAATTATTGAATATTTTATTACGACTTATGTTATTATTATTGCTCGAAATTAGCATCATACCTTGATCATTAAGATAAACGCTATTATTCTCGATTCTATTATCCTTGCTAATTCTATTTAGTAAGATGCCGTTCTTTTGATTGTTAGAGATGGAATTATTGATAATTTCAACGAGTGAGGTGCCTCTTCCGAGAATTATACCATTTTCAGAATTTTCGCTAATAGTATTATTTATAATATGAGCATTTCTTTCGAAATCGTTTATATATATCCCATTGTTATTATAGCTGATATTATTATTAATTATTACATTGCTACTGCTGTCAATGAATAAGCCATAATTAAGATTGGAACTAATATCGTTATTTTTAAAAGTATTCTTAGAGGTCACTATCGTTCTAATACCATCAATATTATGGTTAATTAGATTATCAGTAATGTTATTATCGTAACAATTGTAACTTATGTATAATCCCGAATTTTCGTTATAACTCAAATTGTTATTAATAAGTTCAAGACGAGCACTATAATACATCGTGATTCCAATAGAACTGAAAGAAATATTATTATAGAGAATGTCGTTATCGTAGCATTCGTAAAATTGAAGCCCATTATAAGTGTTATGACGAAATCTACTATTTTTTATCGTGGTGGTATTGGCACTTCTTAAAAAAATCCCATAATTCATGTTATGATCGGCGGTTATATTGTCCATTACGATTTGATTTGAATTATATAGCGTCATTCCGTTTTTAGTGTTATTGCTTGTAATGAAATTTTTAATCGTATTATTGAAACATGAATATATATATATTCCAACGGAACCGCTAGATATATCCATATCAGAAATAATGGCTTCAGAGCAATTAAACAGAAGTATTTGTCCTGCGTTGGTGAAATTTGAATTATCCAAGCCTTTAGCGTCCATATAGAAATAGATTGGTTTATCGTTGACCTTATTTGAAGTATTAAGATTAATCGTCCTTAGCAATTCTAACGAACCACTCAAGCCAATGCCGTTTTTAAATAAACTATTATTAAAAACTGTCAAAGTTTCACAATTACTCGAGATTAATCCATATTCTAAGTTTGTGCTGAAATTATTATTTGAGATTATAATATCTCGAGAATAATAGAGACCTAAACCTATCGTGTTCCCTGAAGCCGTGATATTCGAAATTTCTAAATCTTGACACGAATAAATGTAAAATCCACAATACGCATTCGATATACTTAAATTGGAAATAATGGAGTTTGAACAATTAATCATTAATAGTTGTCCTGGTTCGGTAAAGTTACTTGAACTTAATCCCATTTCGTTTACATGGTAATATATCGACTTATTATTGATTTTGTTCGAAGTGTCAATGTTCCAAGTACGAAAGTTCTCGAGTCCGACCGAATAAAATTGAAAAGTCGAATTGATTATCTTATTTTCCTTTAGAGTGGTATTGAACGAAGAAGATAGAAATAATCCCATTCTTCCTCCAATAATCGTGTTATTAATAACAGTTGCATTATTACCACTTATAGTTATACCTGAATTAATATTATTTTCAAGCAGATTTCCTGAAATGTTTGTAAAACTACCAACAGAAATACCAAAGTAATTTTCATATATTTTATTATCGTAAATTTGATTATTACAATCAGTTCCTATCGTTACGCCAGCTCCTTCCGAATTATGGTGAATATCGTTATTAAAGATCCTGTTGTCCTTACAAATTGAGTAAAAGTAAATTCCTTGATTCTTGTTATAACTGATGTTGTTTTCACTAATCGTGTTGTTACTACAATCATTATAAAAGTAAATCCCTCTGTTTAAATCGTAATTCTCTGAAACATCTTGAAAACATATTGTATTGTTCACAATGGAGTTGTTTAGGCAATGGTAAAAAAAATATATTCCATAATTTGTGTTTTTTGAAATATAATTATCATTTATCTGATTTTCAATACAATATTGATATAAGTAAATTCCAATCGCATTGTAACTCGCGTTATTTCCCGAAATGATATTATTATTAGAATTACGATATAGCTCGATTCCATAAACATTATTTAAAACGCAATTATTCAAAATATCGTTATTCGAGGCCCCGTCCCTTAAATAAATACCATATACAAAATCAGTTATAGTGTTATTTAGGATGGTATTGTTATAACTAGTCCCACCGACTTCGATACCTCGATAAAGTCCATCTCCATAAAATCGATTATTTTCGATCAAAACATTTGCACTGCTTAATAATGTCAAAGCGCCATTTGAATATGATGATTCTCCTCCTGAATTCACGAAAGAACAATTCCTAATTACCACATAATCATTTACATATGCGATTCTAAGACAAAATGATAAACCTTCTGAATCAAAGCTCTGATTTTCAATAAGATAGGGATTGTTTATCGTACCATTCCCAGTAATCCAATCGTAATTATTTTTTGCCCACACCCAATCCGTGATCGTGTATGCAATTGATTCTCTCAAAATCGAATCGTCTTGTTCATCATAAATTAGAGAGTATTGATTAAAAGAAAAATTGTTACTCATTAAGATATTACTTAAAAAAATTGAAGATAATATCAAATATCTAAATAAATTCTTTCGTTTCCAAGCTTTTAGATTAAATATATTTTTCATAAGATTTTTACCTTCATTTTTAGATTTAAAAAATCCAAAAAAGAATTTTTCTAAGTTATTTTTCTTTTTTGGTTTAATTTAAAAGCAATTGGTAGAAAAGTGGAATTTTTTACAAAAAAAATAATTTTCTACTAAAATTAAATTTGAATAAGGCAAATTTTAAAGAAAAAAATATTATCAAAAGTCGATTATTTTGTTGAAAATCTTCTCATATAATCAACGACTTGATAATTTGGAATGATAGAATCTGCAGCTCCACGATCAGCGGCAATCTTGGGCATACCATAAAGAATACAAGTTTCTTTTGCCTCTGCAATCGTTTTACCACCAAACTTCCTTATCTTTAATAATCCTTCCACGCCATCAGCACCCATTCCAGTTAATAAAACACCTAATGTATTTTGACCGTATATTCTTGCCGCTGATTTAAATAACACATCAACAGCGGGAATACAGAAATTTACGGGAGCACCAACAAATGTCTTTAATGCTGGTTTTTTCCCCGTTAAGATAACTTCCATGTGCATTCCTCCAGGAGCTAAATACACCGTATTTCCCTTAATGACCTCACCGTTTTCTGGAATTTTAACGGTTAAAGAACAAATTTTATCTAATGAATCTGAGAATTGTGCCATGAAATCCTTGTTCATATGTTGTACGATTAATATAGGTAAAGGAAAATCTTTCGGTACTGAACTAAGTACGGTCTTTAAGGTTTTAGGTCCTCCAACACTCGCACCCATCACAATGACTTTGTCTTTAATCGCATAGCCCTTTATTTCTTGGATTTCATAGCCTTTTGGAATGATAGGTTTTTCAATTTTTGATTCGGGAATCAATTCTTGTTTATCTTGTATTGCGTCATATTCTTTTATAAAATCAATGAACGCTGTTCGACGCATTTGATAATTCTTGTTAATTTTTGAGGCAACTAGAATTTTTTCTACAAGTTGTTCCTTATATTTTGGTAATTCGTTTTCCCAATTTCCTTTTGGTTTTTGGAGATAATCGACTGCTCCTAAGAGAAGGGCTTGAACAGTGAAATCTAACGAATTTGGATCAAGAGAAGAAAATATTATCGTTGGAACGGGATAATGCTCTGATAAAAATTCAAAAGCCTCTAATCCGTCCATTTCAGGCATAACTAAATCCAATACCAATACATCCGGATTATATTCACCTACTTTCTTTATGGCGTCTTTACCATTTCGGGCAATAGCTATAATCTCTATTTCATCGTGAGATTGAAGCATTTCAGAAATAATTTTTCGTTGAAAGGCGGAATCTTCCGCTAATAATACTTTTACTGTCACGATATTGAGTCCTCTCCATAATTAATGAAAGAAATTTGTTAAAAACATTTTGCTTTACAAAAAATTATGAAAACTTACTAAAAAGAATGGATAAAGTAATAATTATAATCAATCGTCTTCTCTGATCTTCATTGTTCTAAGGATTAGAAAGCCTAAAATAAAGAAAAGGGTCATTGAAGTGAATGTTATAATTATAATCAAAATATTTGATTTATTAGTACCTGTAAATATAAACGCAAGAATCATATATGCAATAGCAGAACCAATAGAAAAAGTAAAATTAACGAACCCAAAATAGCTTCCAGAAAGTTTTGCTACGGACTCGTCAATATTTGAAAGATGTTCCTTTTTAGCAGCTTCAGTTACTAATAAAGCCGTCAAGGGTGTTGTAAACAACCTAAAAGCGTATATCGAGCCCAATAAAGTCCCAATAATAATTATAAACAAAGTAACTTTAACTGTAAACGATAAATCATTCAATAAAAATATCATTATACAGGAGGACATAACGATACTTATTAGAATACACCATTTATATGAAAACTTCAAGTTTTTTCGCTTTATAATGGCGACCCATAAATAATACCAAGCAATTTTATTTAAAATTGATGTGAAGATATATATATAATAATTATTACCCTGGAAAAGCATTACAAAATCCAGAAAAGGAATGATGACAAATCCCATTATGGACCCCGCGATACTAGTAAGCATGCTTACGGAAAATACTTTTCTGAATTCTTTATCTCTCGCAGGAATTAGCATATGCTTGAATGTTTCTTTAACACTTCTTTTCTTGAATTGTTCGTAATGTATTTTTTTATGAAAAGATTCATCTACCGAAAAGAAAGTTATTAAAATGCAAAAAACTCCAAATAACACGACTATTAAACTAATGATCGGCATCGTCAAAAGCAAGGTCTGTCCTGAAGGCGTCCACCAGGCTACATTATTAGGCTCAGCCAGAATGCTTTTAACGACTAACGGTAAAATCATTCCTATTACTGATCCAATTATCGTCAATAAGGTTGTTATGGAATTAACATCCTCTCGATTTTTTAAGGTTTGGGATTGTTCAGGCAACATGGACGCGTGTGGGCTGAGAATGGATTGACTTAAAACAAAATTAATGACGCCGATAATCCAAAAATATATTCCAACATTATTACTCATCGATCCATCTGGAGGACAGAGCGCAGGAGGGATCCAGATTAAAACACCGCTAATAGCCCAAATCGGGAGTCCATATAATAAAAAAGGTCGACGCTTTCCAAATCTTCCTGGTTTTTTATTATCAGCGAGAATTCCAAATATAATTGCAAAAATTGCGGCAATAATTTGTTGAGAAGAAAATGCCATCAATATAAAAAGAGAATCGGCATTTACAGTATAAATATAATAATTTGTAATGAATACATTAATAAAAATCGAATTGAGAAACACGCCAAAATTTCCAATTACATATCCATACTTTTTTTTTCCATGTAATTCTCTAACATGTTCTTTTTCTTCCATATATCTATAAAAATTTCATTAAAAAAGAATCTTTCAAAAAGATTTATAATGAATTAATCTAAAGATTAGTTTTCTAGAGTTCTCTTATCTATGGCTTTAATTGCTCGGGAAGCATAAATTCTAATAATTCCATAAAAGTCTCTTAGTTGTTTTAATAAAGCTCTTATTGAGGTTCTAGTTCCAAAATTCTCAAGAAATTTTATGATAGCCAATTTAACTTTATAATTTTCTTCTTTTTCTTGATATAAATATTCAGAAATTCTTTCACAAATAGAATTTAGATAATGATTATTATTTGCTCTTATTTGAATATCGTTTTTATTTAAAACAATTTCATTGAATATTTTTCTAATAGCATCGAAGATAGTTAATTTCAAGAACCAAGGAGATTCCTCTTTTTCAAAAAGATTTAGAAGTTGATCTAATGCTTCGACACTTCCAATATTTCCTAATGCCCATATAATTGATTGGAGAGTCTCAATATTTATTTCTTTTTTTAGCAATTCATTTAATATTTTTACAAATACCTTTTCTTTTAATTTTCCCATTATGGAAATCACGCATTGTTTTAATAATGGATTATCAAACCTTAAAGCATAGAAAAGATATTGATAATTAGGATTTAATGATGCTTGATAGATGTTATTCACAGCATCAATAATAAACCTCATTCGATCCTGATCAAATTCATTAATATGATTAGTCTCAATATCCAGGACTATTAATAGTTTCGGGATAACTCTAGACTCTTCCATCTCCCCTAATGCTTGAATAGCTGCAATGGAAATCTCCTCATCATCGCTGCTTAAATTTAAGATTAAGAGATCAATCGTCTCTTTAATTTTGAGCTTACCAATTAACAATATAGCATTTTTTTTTATAACTATTTCTTCATTATATAAAAAATTAATAAGTAAATTTTCAACTTCTGGACCTAAAAGTTTTAGAATTAAAATGGTACTATCTAATAGTTGCTCGTCATCTTCAGTAAAGATCGATGTTAATAATTCAACGATAAATTCTTTATTTTCAATCAAATTTTTTGCAAATTTGGGACGATTAAATTTTAAGTTAAAATCAGTAAATTCTGAAAGTTTCATCGTGAAAAGTTTATACCCCATCAATTTCAACAGAGTCTTTCCGTATTTAATGGATATATTTTCAGTTTGAAGAGATTCTAATAGAATATTAAGTAATTTACTCGGTCCTAAGTTGATTAAACGATTTTTTATACAAGTTTTGATGGATTTATTCGAACAATTTAAGTGTTCAATAAAAAGTTTTATCTCGGGATCATCAAATCTTATCTTTTCTATTGCTCTTAGAATGTGTTTCTTTAATTCATTATCAATAAAATCGTTGTTTAACATCCATTTTAAAGGTTTCAATCCTTTTATTACTTTTAACCTCCCTAAAGCTTTTGCGGCTTCGCATTTTATTTTTAATTCTCTATCAGAAATTAATAGATTTTCAAAAGTTTCAAAACATGATTGATCTTTAATTAAACCTAAATATTTAACAGCATTTTTTCTCTTTTCTAAATTTGAATCGTTTTCAATTAGGTTTTTTAATAAATTAATTGTAGATTGTATTCCCAATTCGTTACGATTTCTATATAGCTTCTGAGGATCAATTTTAGGAGTTATTTGCATGATAAAAAAAAAGATTCTATAATGATCATATTCGATCATTCTAGCATATATAAGTTACTGATCTCATCAATTAACCTAATGATTGATGATCAATATCGGTGATTAATGGGTCTTAGAATTATCAATTTGTATAATTAAGTGAGTAATATTTTTTTTAAAAATTATTCCTTCAGAAACATTCCAGATTGTTTTAAATAATACCTAAAAAATATTGTATATAATTTAAAATATTTATAATTTAAAAGTTTGAAATATAAAATTGTTAGCACAAAAAGAGAAAGCTTTTATTGTATATAGAACGAAAATTATTTCAAGTAATGTGGAGAAACTATTTGGAAATTTTATCGAATATCTAGAGCAGACAAGAATATTTATGCCCTATATGAACCAAATTAACGATCAAGATATAACTATCGCCGAAATTGGTCCAAGAGAAGAGAACTCAACATATTTTTTGACAAATAATAATGAAAGAATTCAAATTTCCTTTAAACTCATTGATAATAGTTTAACGGTGGAAATGGACGCAAAAAATAAATCGATAAAAAAATATAAGAAACTTTTAACCCCTTATATCATTAGAAGTTTAAAGAAGGCCTTAAGCCAAACTTCCGAAATAGCTCAAATCATATGAAAAACACCGTAATTAAAGATTAAACTCCAATGGATGTAATTCGTAGATTCAGAATTAAAAACAGAACTAAAAGAAAATATTTTATAAATAAAAAGAAAGCGGTTTGGAAGAACGAGAATAATAGTTAAAAATCTTGTTAAATATTTTAATTGCTCTTGGTTCATCTTCTATAATAAAATATGGTCCTAATCCCGTGTTATCCTTTTCATTTAAAAAAAAATGAATTACATTATTGTAATGCATAATTGTAAAACTAAAACTATCATCTCCGTCCCAAACTTGGAATCTTTCTTTTATACCGGGAATTTTAAGTAATTTTAATAATTCATTTTCTTTTAGAGTTTTGAGATCTTGAAATATTGATTTGTCTGAAATTAGTTTTAGATTGAGATCAGCAAGTAATTTTCTTACAGTCATATTATCAAGAGAAATATCATCAAAAAGATTTTTAATGATTTCTCTACCTAAGGCAAGACTGTTCCAACCTAATACTTTAAGTTCAATTTTTATTTTTCCACGCTCAGATTTAATCTGATTGAGAAGTTTATTAGATATAGTCATGAACTCCCATTGGTTTGATGAAATATTAGAATTTTTCAAGAAAGGTAATAATTTACGCAAGTATTTTGAAGGGATTAATCTTGAAGGAATTTTCCCAAAAATATTCATTGCTTTAGATAATATTTCTATCTCAATTAATGAATCATATATAAAACTCCCAAAATTTGAAAGGAAATATTTGTTACCTATTTTATATAAAAGGTTCCTTGTCAATAATTTCTTAAGATGATCTTTTACCGTGGAAATCTTTTCTCCTATTAAATTAGCGGTATCTGATAAATTAAATCCCTCATTTGATTCCGAATGTATGTGAAGAATTTTCATAGCAATAGGATTTGAAAAAGAATTAAAGATGTCAGTCAAACCTAACTCATCGTTCATATTATGCAAATATCTTATTGAAATTAAATTTATTACGGAATATTCGGAAATTAGGAAAAAGAATTAATATTCCCAAAATCTCGAAAAGACAAGCTTTATCGTAAAGAACGGTCTATGGATTCAATCAATGCCCAGACCGCACTTTACAAGCCCCAAGGGGCATATACTTAAATACAGTTGTTATTTTGTAAATATTAGGTGTATAATTCCGAAATATAGGAAAAATAGAAAGTATTTTATAAATAAGTTCTTAAAATTAAAAGAATAAAGGCTAGAATATGATTAAAGAAAAGGTCCTTCTACTTGGGGCTAGTGGATCGATGGGATACGAAGCATTTAAAAATTTATGGAAAAAAAGAAAAAAATACGATATAGTTTTACTCTTATTACCAGAAAAAAAGGAAAAAAAGCTGTTTGCTTCTTATGAAAAAAAAGCAGGTATCAAACCAATTAAGGGAAAAGGAATAGTAGAAGGTGATGGTCTGAAAATAATATGGGGTCATGCATTGAATATCGAAGATCTTTACGATGCCTGCAACGGTATCGATTGGTGCTTAAGTACAATGGCCCTTATCTCTCCTAAGGCCGATTGTACTCCGGAATTAGCTAAGAGAGTGAACACGGACGCAATAATTAATCTTATAAAAGCAATTGAATCGCAACCTAATGGTAAAGATCATATTAGGCTTATTTATACGGGCTCAGTTGCTCAAACAGGAGATCGACTTGGAAGGATTCATATGGGAAGAGTGGGAGATCCAATAATCCCAAGTGTCTTCGATTATTATGCCGTAACTAAGATTATGGGAGAAAAGGCAGTATTGGAATCAAATATAAAACATTGGGTTTCCTTACGACAGACTTTTATAATGATTCCAAATATTACATCGTTATTAGATCCTATTCTATTCCACCAACCAATATATACATTTATGGAAAATAATACAGCTCGAGATGCAGGGAGGGGATTAATAAATTGTTTAGATGTCCCTGATAATTCTAACTTTTGGAGAAAAGTATATAATATGGCAGGAGGTCCAAAATGTCGTACTACATATTACGAGTTTTTCAATAATTGTATGAATATTTGTGGTCTGGGTAGTATTGAAGAAGTAACTGAGCGAAATTGGTTCGCTCTGAGGAATTTCCATATGCAATATTTTGAAGATAGCTATATTTTAAACAATTATATTCAAAATTGGGGGGATTCAATGGAAGATTTTTATCAGTCTTTAAAAAAAAATCGTCCAAATTATCTTAAAATGATATCAAGCTTAACAAAAAATTCAAAAAAAATGAAACGAATTATTAATTATTTTACATATAAAAGGCTTAAATCGTTAGCATTGCAGAAAACTGGCCCGTTATTTTGGATCCGTTATGATAAACTCGCAAGAATAACGGCATTTTTCAAGGATAAGGATACATATAATTCTATTCCTATCTGGAAAAATAATCCTCCAAAAATAAATCTCGAACATTGTTGGATAAGGTTAGATCATGGATACAACGAATCAAAAAAAAAATTAAATATAGATGATTTACAGAGCGCGGCTTTATTTAGAGGGGGCAAATGCATTTCTAAAGAATGGAATAGAGACATGTACTCTAATATTACATGGCGATGTGCATTTAATCACGAGTTTATTGCTAAACCTTATACTGTTCTTAAGGCAGGTCATTGGTGTCCTAAATGTTTACCACCCCCATGGAATTATGACAAACAAGCTAAGTTTAATCCTTTTTTGGCTCAAGTATGGTATTCTAATCATGGAATTAAAGAAAATAATTATTATTCACCAAATTACTATTTAGATATTATTAATTAAAAGAAAATTATTTCATTGACGGAAAACATATATAAATACTGGCGTGAATATATATAATTAGTAAGAATATCGTGCATGACTTCCGATGCCGATCACAAAGACAAGTCATTATGATCGGTAACGATCATTTTTACGAACAATGAAATATGAGGTGGTGTGAAAAATTCAATGGGAGATATAAATAATCATAGGATTGGATACTATGCTTGTCAATGAGGAATTAACATTCGAAGTAAAGTGGATTGCGCAGAGTTAGTAGAATTTACAAAAAATATTGATAATAATGTCATAATTTCTAAAATGAACGCTTTTTTATGAACTGAAGCAGCTCAAAAAGAAATAATTAATGATATTAAAGAAAAAGACCTAAATCGTATTGTAGCAAGTGCTTGAACACCTCGAACGCACGAACCAATATATAGAGATACATTAGCAAAAACAGAACTAAGTCCATATTACTTTCAAATGGTAAATGTTCGAGAGCATTGTAGTTGGTGTACTGAGGATGCAAAAGAAGCAACTGAAAAGGCTAAGGTATTAATAAAAAGTGGTATTGAAAGGGCTAAAGTATTAGAAGATATACCCGTAATTAAGGTTCCTGTAGAAAAGACTAGTTTAATTGTAGGAGCAGGAATATCGGGAATGAATGCTGCTCTTGATCTAGCAAATCAAGGAATTAAAGTCTATTTAGTAGAAAAAAAATCAACTATAGGTGGTAGAATGGCCCAGCTGGATAGAACATTTCCTACTGATGACTGCTCCATTTGAATATGTGGTCCTAAAATGTTAGAAATTAATCGACACGATAACATTGAACTTTTAAGTTATAGTGAAGTAAAAAAAGTCGAAGGAAATGTTGGAAATTTTGATGTAACGGTTGAGATGCAACCAAGATATATAATTTCCGAAAAATGTAATGGATGTGGTGCTTGTGCAGAAACATGTCCGATATATATACCCAATTATTTCCATGAGAATTTAGGATTTAGAAAGACAATTGATATAGCATTTGGACAAGCCGTACCGTTTATTTATGATATCTATAGAGATTCTTGCGTTGAATGATTTTCATGTGTTGATGAGTGCGAATTGGATGCTATAGATTTTAGTCAGATCCCAAAAGAGGTTAAATTTAAAGTTGGAACAATTTTAGTTGCTACTGGATGGGATATTTACGAACCCAACGAATATGGATATGGCACTTATCAAAATGTAATAAACGAATCCCAATTAGAAAGGATTTTGGCCCCGAATGGACCTGTTGAGGGGCATTTTCGGAGAATTTCAGATAATAACGATATAAAAGAGATCTTGTTCGTACAATGTGTTGGTAGCAGGGATATAGAAAGGAGTTATTGTAGTGGAGTTTGTTGTATGATAGCTTTAAAAAACGCTAAATTACTAAAAGAAGAGCTCCCCCAAGCTAACATAACGATTTGCTATATCGATATTAGAGCAAACGAGAAGGGTTTTGAAGAATATTACCAAAAAGCAAGGGAATACGGTATTAAGATGATTAGAGGTAAAGTAGGAGAAATTCGTGAAATCCCCGAAACAAAAAATCTAATGGTAAGGGTATATTCGTCTCTTACAGACGAGATTATTAGAATTAATGCAGACATTATCGTACTTTCTACAGCAATATTACCCTCAAGAGGAACAGAACAAATTGCAGGAGTTCTTAACTTGGATTTGGATAAACATGGTTTTCTAACCGAGGCTCATTTTGGATTGATGCCTCAAGAAACAAAATCTAAAGGTATTTTCATAGCAGGATTTGCCCAAGGACCAAAAAATATTTCATATTCCGTATCTCAAGCTCGAGCAGCTGCTAGTAAAATGTTAGAAATAATGTCTAAGGGTGAAATTGATATTGAACTCATAACCGCAGTTGTAAAAAAAGATCTTTGTATTTCGTGCAAAAGGTGTGAGAAAGAATGCTCAAAAAATGCAATTAAAGTATTAGAAAATAAAACTGCTACCGTGGATGAAATTAATTGTGATGGCTGTGGAATTTGCGCTAGTAGTTGTCCCACAATGGCAATAGACATTCGTTATTATCGAGATCATCAATTATTTAGAGAAATAGAGGCGATCCTTGAATCATAGCCATAAAAGAGGAATGATTACAATGACTTTGAATTACGAAATTATATTATTTGCATGCTTAAAATGAGGGTATAGTGCGGCTGATTTAGCTGGAGTTTCACGATTGAAATATACTCCATCCGTAAAGATTATTAAATTAAGATGTACGGGCAGGATTGATATAAGACATATTCTATTCGCAATAACAAAAGGAGCTGATGGAATAATGATTGTTGGTTGACGACGGAACGAGTGTCAATTTAAAATAGGAAACTTTAAAGCTTCAAAACATGTTGATTTAGCCAATAGAATTCTTGAAAAAAGGGGATTTGGATCTCAAAGAATTAACATGTATTGGTTGAGCGGTGCTGAATCAGAAAAATTAGTTAAAAGTATCGAAGACACAATGGAAAAAATAAAAAAATTAGGATTAAACCCTTTGAAAATACGGCAAATTAATCCCAAAACAGAAAAAATAAAAAAACTAATAACACCCCCAATCGAATGAATCTCGTAAAAAAATATTAGTTGCGAGACAACGAGCCATGCAATGGTAGGGGAGAAATATTAAATATTAAATCAAGAGAATTGTTAAAATGGTTCAAAAAACCAAAGATTTATTTTTTCATAAGTTCCCTCAACTTGATTTAATGAAGGCAACTTATCAAGCAATGAGTAATTATCAAATTAGGTCTTTTTTCGAGGCGAAAGAAGATATCTTAAATAGTTTTAAATATACCGAATATGATTTTTACGAAATTTTAGATTCAATGATTGACGCAGAAACTGAAAGAAAGATATTACTCAATAGACTCAATGGAAGAGAACCCTTACTTTTAAAAGAAATCGTAAAACTAATAAGAGAACTGCCTCCAGAAAATGTAATTAGAGATGTCATTTACTTAAAAGAACAAGGATACATCGAAGAAGAAATAGATGTAGATATTAAAAACATAAAAAAAACAATAAAAGGGGAAACTAAAGAAATAGAAGAAAGGAGTTATTTTTATAGATTCTATTTAAAACAACTTTCAAATAAATTCATTGAAAACTTTTTCGAACCAATAACAATCGTTTTTGAAGCTGAAGCTTGTTGTCATTGTGGAATGTGCGATTCAATCTGCCCAGTAAATGCAATACAAATTACAGCAGATTTATTAGAATTTAATAACGATACATGCTTGAAATGTGGACTTTGTTATTCAGTTTGTCCTCGCTCTTTTAGTATTAATCATGCTTATGAAACTATAAAAAAAAATGACAAATCGTTAAAGTGGTCAGATAAAGTAGGCGCATATGTGAATATGTATACTGCTTCATCCACGAATGAAAAAATAAAAACAATAAGGCAAGATGGAGGAGTTGTAACTTCCATTCTTGAATATCTATTGACCCAAAATATTGTTGATGCTATTGTGGCAGTGCAACATTCAAAAGATTTATGGAAACCCGAACCATTTATTGTTGAGAATCTAGAAAGCCTTTATAATACTGCAGGAACAAAATACGCAAACTCCCCATCTCTAACGATACTTTCTTCATGTAGAAAATATGATAATATAGCTCTCGTAGGAGTACCTTGCATGATGGAGGCATTGGAAAAAGGAAGATTATTCCCATGTAATATTGATCTATATAAGAATATTAAATACAAGATTGGGCTATTTTGTATGGAAGCCTTTCCTTAC
>JAEOUI010000215.1 GCA_016839425.1 Promethearchaeota archaeon | reverse complement strand
GTAAAAAAAAGTTAATTATTTTTACTATTTTGGTATATCGAAAAAACACATGTTTAATTTATTCAAGAAAACGTTTTAAAAAATACTATCTTATTTTAACTTAGTTTATGGTTTATTTTTTATTGTTTGAAAAAATCAATTTAAATAAGTGAAAATGATTAGGGCTTTTATTGCGATTGAATTGAGGGACCAAAAGTCCATAGAACTCATTTCAAAATCAACCGAACGCTTGAAAAAAAACCAAAAGAATTTAAAAGTAGTAGAACCAGAAAATCTTCATCTGACATTAAAGTTTCTAGGAGATGTGGTGGAACATGATGCTCCTAACATATATAGGGTAGTAGAACGATTAAATAAGCAGTTTTTCGATGAACAATCCGTTCAATATCGCCTCAATGGAATAGGGCAGTTTAATAAATATTCCGTCATATGGGTTAATCTCTTAGGGGATATTAAGTTTCTTCAAGATGTCAAGGATGCCCTTGAAAATGCCCTGTACAACGAAATAAAGATCCCAAAAGACGAAAGAAGCAAGTTTAAACCGCACCTAACCGTAGCAAGATTAAAAAAAAATAAAATAGACTATAAAACATTCAATGCTTTTAAAAAATTCTTTGGAGAAAACAAGGAGCTTGACCTCGGGGAGTTTAATATGAGCGGGATGAAGCTTAAAAAATCCGATCTAACTCCACAAGGACCCATATATACTGACTTGGTGTATTAATTGAAAGAAAACTTGTTAAAGGCAGTTGCCTGGGATTTAGACGGGACCATCATTCATTTTAAAATCGATTTCATAAGGGCACGCCAGGAAGCCTTTTTAATTTTAGAACAAAATGGAATATCTAAGGAGTATCTTTCGCTCGATAATAGCATCATAGATACAATAAAAAAGGCTAGAAAATTATTTAACTCGAATGGTTTTGAAAAACAAAAAATTGAAGAGATTGTTAATGAAATCGAGAAAGTTGTAATAAATATTGAGAAGGAAGCTGCTTATAACGCCTCAGCAATTCAAGGCATCCAACAAGTTCTTGAATTTAATAAGAAAAATGGACTTAAGCAAGCCATATACACATATAATCACACGACAAACGCAAGATTATCGCTTGAAAGAGTTAAACTGCTCCATTATTTCGACATAATTGCAGGACGTGATGCGATAGAAAATCCAAAACCACATCCCGATCACTTGATTTATATATGCGAAAATCTGAATGTCCAGCCAGACCAAGTCGTCGTGATAGGAGATCATGCGAGAGATATAGAGGGGGCTCTGAATATTGGTGCACATTCTATAGGCATTAATTCTAGATTGGCAAATAGAGACACTTTAGAAATTGCTGAAATCGTAATAGATGAGGACGAGATCCCAAACAAACTCATAAAAACCATTGAAAATCTTCTTTCGTATTAACAATGTTTTAATATTTTAATAACTATTAATGATATATCGAAAAAATCACTTTACCGCATAAAATAAGATTAAAATGAAAATTGAATATACTCTTGATGTGCTAAAACCACACCAACCCAGTATAGACCAATTAGCGAGGACTTTAGAAGCGCTTACGGGGGTTAAAGCAGTTGAAATCAAGGTTGAAGAAATCGATCAAAAGACGACTTCCATTACCATCATAATTGCAGGTTCTGGAAACATTTCGATTGAGGAAATCACAAAAACATTGGAAGCAAATAATTGTGCATTACACAGTGTTGATAAGGTAACCATTGAGAACTGGAAATGATCTTAAATAGAAATGTGGGAAAAGGAAGATAATTAAAATGTCTCTTAATGCCACCGTACCCAATGTTGTGAAAGTTCTCCAGCAAAAAGGAGAAATTAACGATGAATTAGATTACGCCTTGATGAATTACTTGCTTCAACATGTAGGTCCTGGATATACTGCCTGCCAACCCCAATTAGTAGAGTTAGACGATGGAAGTCAAGCAATTAAGATGGGTATTGACAACACGTTCATAGGAAAAGACAATAAGCTAATGGGATTAGGTATTGTGGGAGCGCTTTTTGTTGATGTAAATACATTGAAGGTACTCTTCTGTTCTTCACGAGAAGAGCTCGAAGAAAACACTAAAAAACTGCAAGATGCAGGTGTGGAACCCCAAGTAAGACCTCGGGGCAAGTATTGATCAATAATCTGGTTCAAAGATTGTATAGTTTACTTGTATTACTTCAATTTCAGATATATTTTTATATTAGTAAATAAAATGTCGGAAAATAAAATTATGATCAAGAAATTAATACAGATGTATCTCGATGAAGAGGAATTAATCAAGAACGAGATGACCAGCAAACAAATAGCATTTGGTTTCGTATTTTCTTTTCCCCCTGGTGTTGAAAACGGACATATAATGCATGTATTTCAACCTAAAACGAAAAACTGTATCATAATATCGATTGGAATCCAAATAAACACGGAATATGCTAAGTTATTGGATTCTTTGGACGAAGAAAAGCAATTTTTCTTAGATCTAAAAAAATTTCTTG
>JAEOUI010000214.1 GCA_016839425.1 Promethearchaeota archaeon | reverse complement strand
TTTGATATGATTGTCTCCTTCGGATCAACGCTCCATGGTTTTGTTTCATGAGTAATATCAAGGAAAACACCTTTCGTAAATTCATCAGCAGATAAGCCAAGAGATTCGGGAGTTATTCTATCTCCAGGGGGGTATTCCCATGTTGCTAATATTTCTTCTGATTCATATGTTTTTTTGTTCTTCAAATTTGGGGGTTTGCAAGCTAGGCTCTGCACGGGCCAATAAGCACCATCTTTATAAGTTTTATAAAAAAAATCCTCGAAAATTTCGGGTTCTAATTCACGGAGAAAATTTTGTATTTTTTCTTCAAAGGATTGAATAACTAATTTAGATTCAGTCGCTAATCCAACCACTTTTGCTATAAAACTAGGTCTTGCTAAGTTCATAAGCATAAGGAAGAAGCTTGGCCATGGAACATACGTGAAATAATAGTCCGGCAGTCCATAACTTCGTTTAGAATTCATTCCATCCCATAACATGCCTCCAACTTCCCAAGTTGATGGCTCAATTAAGAAGCTTGCTATTGCCGACATATAAACAACTGCTACATTATAAACTGAATCTTGCCATTGAGGTGTTCGTTCATTTCTAACATCCCTCAAAATTTCCGTGCATCGTTCACCTAATTTTGTATTATCCTTAATTTTTTTAGGTAAATCCTTGATTTTAACGCCTAATTTTAGATGACGCCTTTCAAGGAATTCATCTTCTGGTCCCACAAGCCACCAATCAACTGGGATTCCATCTTCAAGATGACCATTTAGAATAAAAAATATCTCATTTGTTGTATCTAAAATTGCAATAAAACTAACATCTATTGAATCTCCAAACATCAATTTCATGGTGCCTTGAGCCAAATCACCTCTTAGGGGAATAACTGGAGGGAAAATTGCCCAATTAATAGATTTTTCTGGATGTTTATTTTCACCCCTAATTACTTGTTGAGCGCCTTTGAGAGCATCATCTAACCTAATTTTAAACACATCATATATCACACCATCGGAAATTTCTCCCATTAAGGAATCTATGAAGTGTTCATATCCAAGTTCCCGATATGTAGCCCATAAATGTTTTCCTAAAGGAAAATATCTTTTAGTAATAACATTATCGTCAATTTCGCCAAAGGTAAAATTTTTTCCTCCTCGTTCTTTCATGACTTGATCGACGAGTCGTTTTATTTTACCTCGTTCATATTTTTTTAAACGGTCTTCCATTTTACCTCTCACCAATATTGAATATAATTATGATCAATATTGAATATGTTTAATATTACTAAACGAATTAAATTTTAAATGTTTGTTTAAGTAAATGTTTAAAATAAGATAATATGAAAAAAAAGTTCATTTCACCTTAGTAAATTATCAATCAATTGTTTTATTTCTTCCTTTTTATTGTCAGATAGATTGTATGTAGATTTTTCTAGATCATTTTGAAACTTTTTTTCAAATAGATTGATAATTTTAAGTAACCGTTCTTCTAAAATGGGTGAATAATCTTTCACTATTAATACTCCATAAACATACGTTCCTTGTTCGATTATCAATTTTAAATCCCCAAAATCAATTGCACTAACCTTTGCATCCGTTTTTAAAGCTAAACCTACTCCACGAGAGATGGCAAAAATAAATCCTCCCAACAATTCTTTTCTTGAATAGACGACTTCCTCTGAACTTTTTTCTAAAAAATCTTCGCTATAAATGAATTCTCCATTTTCCTTAAGGATGTAAATCGAGCCAACGTTAAAATATATATTTAATACTTCAAGTAAATCTGGAAATTTCATAAATGCAACTAGAATTCCTCCTAGTAAAACTATCAAAAAAATAACATCAAATAAAATAAAAGGATAACCATAAGGGAACCAAGAAAAATACCTTACATTTAGATAACCCTCAAAAGTTAGAAACGCAATAAGTGTTAAAGCAATAGTTAATCTATTCTTAATTTCATTTTTTTTAGTATTTATGAAGACTTTTCTTGCCATTATTATTATGATAAAAAAAACAGTTAAGATTAAACTTGTTAATATCCAAAATAATCTTGCACCTATAGAGTAAACATATAGACCTGATGGGCTAATGGGAGACTTTTCAACAGTAAAAAGACAAAATACAGAGATCACTCCAATAAATATGATATGAATAATTTTTCTAATTTGCTCAAATTGTAACTTTTGTCCAGAATTTTTGCACAATATTTCGATTAACCGTATCTCGTAATATAAACCTATTAAGTATAAAATTAATTTTACACAATATGCTAATTTATCAGCAAAAGGATAGAGATACCAAGGAAAAATAAAGAATAGAACTCTGAATAAATTAGTAAAAGTCCCAAATCCAAAACAAAACGAAATGCGTATGAGATAATTATTAATTCTAG
>JAEOUI010000548.1 GCA_016839425.1 Promethearchaeota archaeon | reverse complement strand
CCACACATTCCCGTAAAACAATTCGATTGAAAAAGGACAAAGAAGATATTGAATAAGAATCTGAAATTTAGATCATCTAACTTTTTTTTCTATTATTTTTGAGAGCTCTTTGAATAAAGTATCAATTGATCCAAAAGTAGGGATATTATATTTTTCTTCTAATAGTTCTCGCCATTTTAGGATTAGTTTCTTGTCTCCTCCGAAGAAACTCATATAAATTGGAATCCTTGTTTTTTTGCTTAGAGATTCTAATAAGGACCAATCAAATTCAGTTTCTTCTATTCCAGTAATAAAGATTAGGAGGGCGTCAAATCTATCTTTTTCCTCTAGAAAGATTTCAGCAGCTTTAAGATAAGCCATTTCAGGCCCTACAAACTCAACAGAAGACCAGATGTCTAATGGATTATATACATCTTCCCAACTGAATTTAGGAAAAATTTCAATCATCTTTTTTTGTTGATTTTCCGACATTGGAGGAATTTCAAGATTATATTTATCTGCCAAATCGCAAGATAAAACAGTTCCAGCGCCTGATATAGATATAACGGCTAACCGATTGCCTTTTGGAATAGGCTGACACAAAATTAATTTCGCAATGGTAAACATTTCATAAAAATCATCAACTGTAATCATCCCTATTTGCTTACTCAAAGCTTCAATAATTTTATAATTCCCCGCAATAGATTTAGTGTGAGAAATAATTGCGTGCTTTCCTTTTTCCGTTTTACCAGACTTTAATAAAATAATTGGCTTTTTCTTGGCGATACGGGTGCAAATATCCCGAAATCGTGGACCATCCTTAATGTCTTCAAGATATAAAGCGATTACATCAGTATTTGGATCTTTTTCATAAATCTCCAAAACATCTGATTCATCAATATCAAATTTATTCCCAATAGCAGCTATTTTTGCAATTCCATATTCTTGGATATAATTTTGGCCATGTAAGATCCCTGAAAGAGTTAATCCAGTTTGGGAAATAATTGACAAATTTTTTTCCTTTAATCCAGGTAATCGGTCAAAGTAAATTAATGAAGTCACTAAATCTTTCTTAATTTGATTCGCACAATAAATACCAATAGAATTTGGTCCCATCACCCTTGTTTTTCCAAGATTAGTTAGTTTTTTCTTCAACTTGCTTATTCGAAGGTTATTTCTCTCATCATCTTCTCCTTTAATGTAAAGAGCACCGGATTCTATGATGATATTTTTAACCTTGTAGTTAATACAGTCTTCTAACGCATCTAAAACATGCTCAACGGGCAATATAATGATTGCTAGATCTATATCTTCCCCTTTAATAGGGAGGTCTTGAATATTCTTAAAACAACGAATCCCATAAATCTCCTCTGTTTTAGGATGTATTACATAGATTTGTTCTTTGGTATAATTAAGAATGTTCCTTAATACATGATTTCCACTTTTTTTTTCATTCTTGCTTGCTCCAAAGATCAAAAAGGTTTTAGGATCAAATAAAGACATTATAGAATAATTCATACAGAGAATATAAAAAACTTAATTTTAAAGTTTGAGATTTTTTCAAATCTAGAATAACATCTTAGACTTAAGCTCTTGAATCATTTTAGAGGAGTTGTTATTAATATCAGTAAGAATATCCCTAAGAATCTCATTAATTTCCAATCCTTTTAGTTCTGAAGCAACATATAACAAAGAGATTACTTCTTTAGTAAGAGCACTGATAGTTTGGATGTCCCCAACGGGGATCCGTATTCCCAAAGCTTTAAGATCCATGTGAGTTTCGCTTTCTTGCTGTCTTATTGTTAGAAGAATATCATTCTTTCGGCCTTTCCATTCTTCTGAGATCGCCCTCATTGACAAGAGATATCTCTTAGTAGGGCTACTTATACCCGGCACATCCTTAGCAAAATCTAAAGCCGTTGAATTCCTTATAGCTTTTAGTCCAAAAGAACGATTAATTTTATTCGATTTATCCATCTTGTTTTTCATTGAAGTGATCTCGTCAGTTAATTGCTCTATTCTCAAGGATAAATATTCAAATTTTTCTAAAAATAGTTCCTTATCCAATCCATTCTCATTCAGACTCATGTTAATTACTGATAAAATTAGTATGCTATTGTTTAATTGAAATAATATAAATCATGTTATTAAATCGTTAATCCTTGAAAGATTACTGATTTTATGATAAGAAAATGAAAAAAATAAAAAGTTAGAAAAAAGAGATTAGTATTGACTATTCTAGACCCATAACCTAAAGTTCAATTGCATCAGAATTCTACAATGGGCCACCACACTTAGAACAGAACTTCGAGCTTATCTTGTTCTCAGTACTACATTTCTTGCATTTTATTATGTCAGTTGACCCCAGATCATCATCAGAAAGGTGTTTACCCTTACCAACGTATTTTTTAACACTTAAGGACTTCTTTTTCTGTTTCTTTTGTATTTTTCGTTGCTTTTTGAGCTTTCCGTATTTCAATATGCCATATATACCAATTATAATAAACAATGGCACGAACAAGACGAATACACCTACAGCCTTGAGAAGAGATACATCAAGCTCCCCCATCGTATCTGCTAATTCATAAGCAGCCTTTGAAAAGATTAGCCATATTATGATTGCATCCGGTTTGATTATTTTAAGCTTATCTGTTAACCATTCGGATCTACCTAATAAACTCCCAATAGTTACAAGAATTAGGATCAAATCAAAAATATATAATAGAATTTGTACCTCAAAAGAATACTCAGAGCCACCACCTGTTGAACCCAAGCTATAAAAAGCTTTTAGCATCAAATAAAAACTATAAATAGAAACCCAAATAAAGAACGTACCTAACCAGGCATTTAGATGACCTCGAAGTATTGTTAAACTTCCGATAACTGAAATAACTATAATAGAAACCACAATTATCCAAGGCACCGCAATAAATGTATCTGCAACCTCAGGCGAAACAGCAGCCCAAGTTGTTCCTACCAATGCAAAAAAAATCATCAAGATTATTCCAATTAATGATCCACCATAGAACTCACCAAGTCGTGAAAACGTGCTAATGGGTTTTGGCATGTTGAATAATTTCTCGTCCCATTCAATCCCTTTTTCATAACATCCGACCATGGAGAATAGCGATGTTATGAAGACATATGAAAAGATGGATATAATGAATAAGACAAAAAAAATTGCTACTGCAAAATACGTAAATATGAGTATTAATGGAATGGCTATGATTAAATACAGTAGTATCTTCTTAAAGCTTAATTCTGTTAATTCTTGCCGGAAAACAAACGATAAAATGAACAAGATAGCTGAGACTGCAAGTAACGGGATGAATAAAATCATACCCCAGTCTGGTACGAATTGTAACACTGAAAAAGACACCAAAAGCCATATTACTAACACGAGATAGAGCTTTTTTTCTTTTAGAATTGCTAAATCCTTGAATCCCATTTTTTTTCGCTTTTTTTGATAAATATTATTTGATATTATATTATTATCAATCTAAGTAAATTAAAGAATATGGTTTGTTATTGTTGATATGACATTATCTCATAAGTCCTTGGCAAATTATAACCTAACTTCAGAAATTTTTTTAATTGTAATATTTTTTAAAATTGGTCTTTAGATCACCATCTTATCATTGAAAAAAGGAATAAAAACCAATTTCTACTTCCTTTTTAATACTTTTCTTTCTATGAATGTTTAAAAATCTTCACTATATTAGAAAGTAAGCTATAAAAAGTTGAGGATAAAAAATGGCAGATTATGTACCATTGGAATATAACTTCTTTTTAGTACCTATTTGTATAGTTTTAATTCATTTATTTGTTGTTTGGAGAACAAAAAGCACTAAGAGAAACTTAGTAGAGCATAGAGTATCTTTTTTTACAGCTCTTGCTTTTTTGATTTTAATTCTGGATACGATTATCGTCACCGCATATTTCCAAAATCACATCATAGCAATGTTAGTTGGTTATCCAATTGGAATCTTTTTTGTAATTCTGATAGATATTTACAATGTGAACTTAATCAAAAAGTCAAATATTGAAATTCAAAAAAGCAATGATAAATCTGAAAGAGTTATAATGGAGAGTCAAGACGTTGCCATCAACTTGGCAAACATCGCCACCGAACTAGCCGCCAGCGCATCCGAGGTAAATGCCGCTTCAGAAGAGATCGCATCAACGACCGAGGAGATCTCAGTATCAGCCTTGAACCAGGTTAATAGTTTCACTACCATAAAACAAAAGGCAAGTCGCATATCCCAATTATCGGGAGCCATTGAAGCGTCTACGGGGGATATCAACAAAATCATGGAAATCATCATAGGGATTTCAGAGCAAACGAACCTTTTAGCCCTTAATGCCAGCATTGAAGCAGGTAGAGCGGGAGAGTATGGCAGAGGATTCGCTGTTGTTGCGGATGAAGTACGAAAATTGGCCGAAGAATCAAAAAATACAGTCCATAATACAGATGAGAAGGTATCCGTTATTACGGATAAAATAGCGGCATCAACCAATCTAATCTTGGAAATCACTCGTGATATCGAGGCTGCGATTCTTGAATCTCAAGAAAATGCAAATGGCATGCAAAATGTCAGTGCTGCCGCCGAAGAGCAAACGGCATCGATGGAAGAGGTCACGTCTACTGCCAATCGGTTGGGAAACATCTCTGAGGATTTAAGGAGCAAGTTGGTCAATTTTTCAAATAAAAGAATGCAAAAAACCACGGGAATCATTCAAAAATAGGAATAAAATAGAAAATAACTTAAACTTAACATTGGCTATTAATTTAAGCCATTTTTATT
>JAEOUI010000213.1 GCA_016839425.1 Promethearchaeota archaeon | reverse complement strand
TTAAAATAGATTTAATTTACTTGCATAAATATTTCGAACATCCACCAGAATTATAAGAATTAAATGAAAATGAATTTAATGTTATCGTGAACCGCTTAATATACGAACTTAAAGATCCTAATAAAAAAAAAAACAATATAAATTCCCAACATAAATTTTAAGTCGTATTGATGATTTAAATAAGTGATTATCTCTAATACGATTTTTTACTTGATTTTATGGGTCAATTTAACGATATTGAAAAAGTAAGACAAATAGCGCGTGCTATCATTCATTATGTAATAGAAAATCCGAATGTCAATAAATCAAAGATAACCAACCTTAAAGCAAAATTTGCAAAAAAATTTTCTCACGATGGTGTTATAAAAAACGCAACGATTCTAGAGATGGCCACTAAAGAGGAACGGAAACTTATAACTCAAGTATTAAAAAGAAGAAAAACAAGGACATTATCTGGTGTGAGCGTTATTGCAATAATGACCAAACCATTACCATGTCCTGGAGAGTGTATTTTTTGCCCTGGAAAGCAATCTCAACCAGGAATGCATGCTGCTCAATCCTATACGGGAAAAGAGCCTGCAGCAATGCGTTCGATTCATTGCAATTATGATCCATACGAGCAAGTTAGAAGTAGAATTAACGATCTTGAAGCTATTGGTCATAATGTAGATAAAATAGAACTAATCCTGATGGGCGGTACTTTTCTTTCGACAGATCTTGAATACCAAAAACAATTCGTTAAAGGTGCCATAGAGGGTGTTATAGGAGATAGAGTTGGAACTCTCGAAGAGGGAAAAAAATTTGCTGAAAAATCAAAGCGTAGGATAGTCGGTATTACTGTAGAAACAAGACCAGACTTTTGTAAAGAGCATGATGTTGACTTAATGTTGTCGTATGGAACAACGAGGGTAGAGATTGGAGTTCAGACTGTTTATGACGATATTTATAAATTAGTTCAAAGAGGACATACAACTATTGATAGTATAGAGGCTATAAGAATTGCAAAAGACGCAGGGTTAAAAATCAATGCTCATGTGATGCCAAATCTTCCGGGTTCGAGTTATAACAGAGATATTGAAACATTCCAAACAATCTTTACTAATTCCGATTATAAACCTGATATGCTAAAAATATATCCATGTCTGGTCATAAAAGGAACTCGCTTGTGGGATTTATGGAAGAATCAAAAATACCACCCTTATTCTGTAGATAAATTAGTTAATTTACTATCAGAAGTAAAACAGAGAATTCCATCATATATGCGAGTGCAAAGAGTAATGAGAGACATTCCTGCTACTTTAATCGAAGCTGGATGTAAAAACAGCAATTTAAGGCAATTAGTTCTCCAAAATTTGAAAAAACAAGGAAAAAATTGTAATTGTATTAGATGCAGAGAATATGGGGTTGGTAATCGTCAGGAAAAATTTAATCAACTCGATTTTGAGAACATTAAGTTATATCAACAAGAATATGAGGCATCCAAAGGACAAGAAATCTTTTTATCTTACGAAAATAAAAATTTAGGGTACTTGCTTGGTTATTTAAGGCTAAGAAAACCATCTGATCAAGCTCATAGAAAAGAATTAAATGACGGAAAAACCTCCATCGTAAGAGAAATAAAAGTTGTTGGCGAATTAGTTCCAAAAAGTGCAAAAGCTAATAGGTTAACGCAAGTCCAACATAGAGGATATGGTAGGTTATTGATGGAGGCTGCTGAAAAATTATCGAAAGAAGTTTTTGACTCGAAAAAGCTTGCTGTAATCAGCGGGCTTGGTGTTAGAGATTGGTTTTACGAACAAAACTACAGACCAGACGGTCCTTATGTATCAAAAATAATATAAAAAAATACATTAAATCATGCTGATTACGATTAATGACAATAAAGGATAAGGTTAAAAACTGATATCGTATTGTAATTTACATCAACGAAAAAAGTGTTTTATATGATTTGTGAAAAATGTGGACGAACGATGTCGAGAACGAGAGTTCGTCATGTAAACATCTGTCAAAAAGTAACCACACATGTGTTTTGTTCAAAAGAATGTAAGGATCATTGGTGTTTTGATATTCAAAAAGGAAAAATCAAAGTAGAGAATTAATTTCCTCCCTTTTTTAATTTTATTTACTGAACCCTATAAAGAGAACGATTTAAGATGGTAAAAATCGATTATCAAAAGATTGGACTTAAATGTGGCTTAGAAATTCACCAGCAACTCGATTCAAAAACCAAACTTTTTTGTAGATGCCCAAACGAGCTTCAAGGTACTCGGGATCCAGACTTTTCCGTTAAAAGAACTATGAGACCCGTTTTAGGAGAAATGGGGGAGTACGATAAGGCAATGCTTACCGAATACCAGAAAGGATTAGGTATTATTTACGAATGCTACAAAGATGTTATATGTACATACGAATTGGACGAAACACCACCGTTTTTATGCAGTACTGAAGCAAAACATATAGCAATGGAAATTGCACTCCTTCTAAATGCTAAAATTATCGATGAAATGCATGTATGCAGGAAAAACTATTTAGATGGAAGCGTACCGTGCGGTTTTCAAAGGACAATGATTCTAGCGAAAGACGGATTTCTATTGTTAGAAAACGGAAAAAAAATAGGGATTGATATCGTATGCTTGGAAGAAGACGCTGCTCGAAAGATTAAAACCGAAGAGGGAAATAATTATTACCGCTTGGATAGATTAGGTATTCCCTTAGTTGAAGTTACTACGGATCCCGATATCAATGATCCAGAAGAATGTCGAGAATGTGCTGAAAGGTTGGGGTTACTATTATGGTCAACAAAAGTAAAAAAAGTACTTGGTTCGATTAGACAAGATATTAATGTAAGCATAACAGGAGGCACCCGAATTGAAATAAAGGGCGTTCAAAAGTTAGACTGGATTCCCTTGCTTATTAATAAAGAGATAGAAAGACAGCAAGGCTTACTTTGGATAAAAAACGAAATAAATAATAGAAAGCTCAAGGTATCGGATATTTCTGCCAAACCTGTTGATTTGTCTAAAAAATTCTTAAAATCTAAATCTAAATTCATTGCTAATGGCATTAAAAGTGGAAAAAAATTACATGGTGTGAATTTCCCTGGATTTAAAAGCTTGTTTGGAAAGGAATTAACGACTGATTATAGATTCGGAACGGAAGTTAGCAGTAAAGTTAAAGCCATTGCGGGATTAAAGGGGATCATTCATTCTGATGAAAATTTAAATAATTACAAGTTATCTGAAGTTGATATTAAGTCCTTGAAGGAAGAGTTATTGGTACAAGAAGAGGATTGTTTTTTATTAGTTCTTGGATCTAAAGAAGAAGTTGAGAAAGCAATTGATGTTGCTATTGAAAGAGTAAAAAAGGCCTTTCAAGGAGTTCCTCCAGAAACTCGAAGGGCTCTTGAAGACGGAAGGACGGAATTCTTGAGAGAACTTCATGGTGGGGCAAGATTGTATCCTGATACTGATTCACAGGCAATTTTTAACGAAGAAAGAGAAATTAAAATACTAAAGAAAAATCTTCCTGCATATCCATGGGATATTATTAAAAATTATTCTAAAAAATACCATCAAGACGAAAAAATGATAAAAGATCTCATTTTTAGCGATACCCTTGGCCTATTTGAGAACCTTATAAAAATTTATCCAGAGAATCCTACTAAAATCGTTACCACATTATTGCAGACAACCACTGCACTTAGGCGGGACGGAAAACAAGTAGAAAATATAAAACCTGAGGATTACATTGATATATTTTCTCTTTTAAAAAATAGTGAAATAAGCAACGAAGCAGTTGAAGAAATGATGATTGCCAAGGCGGATAATCCCAAATTATCAATAAGAGAATTAAAAGATAAGTTAAATATTGAAATCCCATCTGATGCTGAAATAGAAAAGAAAATAAAATCAGAAGTGGATAACAACGAAGAATTGATTAAAAATCGGAAAATGGGCGCTCTTGGACCCTTGATGGGACCAATAATGAAAGAATTTAGAAACAAGATTGATGGCAAGATAATTTCTGAGATGCTAAAGAAGCATCTTCAAGAAAAAATTAAGGAGTTGGGATTGTGAATGGCGGAAGAACATCTAAAAGGGTATAAAGATAAAGCAAAAGATTTATTGGAAGAAAATCAAATCGAAGTATGGGATATCGTAAACATTTCGTCAACACAAGGCAAGTTCGAAGGAGTATTGCTTCCAAGAAGTGAATATTCTAATCCAAATTTCATCGAAATAAAGTTAAAAAATAATTACAATATTGGAATTGATGTTCTAAAAATAAAAAATATAAATAAAATTGGGACCAAGAAAGCGACTTATAAAATTCCTGAAAAGAAATTTCCAAAAAATAAAAGGCTTCCAAATATCACCTTGTTAGGCACTGGAGGGACCGTAGCTTCCAGGCTCGATTACACCACGGGTGCAGTGATTCCATCATTTACTCCGGGTGAATTATTCAGCTCCGTTCCAGAACTCGCAGAAATATGCAATTTAGAAACTGAAATCGTGTTTGAAATCTTATCAGAGAACATGAAACCAGAATATTGGCAGGAATTAGCAAGAAAAATTGAAAAGGCCATTAATGCTGGAAAAGATGGGATTGTAATAGGACACGGAACAGACACGATGGGATTTACGAGTGCCGCCCTTTCTTTCATGTTAAAGGATCTTTCTATTCCCGTGGTATTAGTTGGAAGCCAGAGAAGTTCTGATAGGCCGTCTTCTGATGCTGCTCTAAATTTAATC
Organism: Promethearchaeota archaeon; assembly: GCA_016839425.1. Next base: position 3,741 of record JAEOUI010000213.1, on the reverse strand, counting down.
AATGCTGCCGTAGTAGCTACATCTGATTTAGGTGAAGTGGTGGTCACGATGATGGGTTCAACTCAACATGATTATGGTCTCATCCATAGGGGCACGCTGGTCCGAAAAATGCATTCTTCCGTTAGGCACACTTTTAGATCTATTGACGACATTCCATTAGGAATGATCAGGGATAGAACTATTAGAATGTTCAAGCAGGATTATAAAAGGAGATCAAAAAACTCGAAAACGATTGCTCTTACAAGTTTCGAGAAAAAAACAGCCCTCATCCATACTTATCCTGGAATGGATCACGAAATTCTAAATTATTATATTGATAAAAATTACAAGGGCATTGTATTGGCAGGAACAGGTTTGGGCCACATTAATACGGAATTATATAATTCCATAAAAACAGCCATTGAACAAGATATAACAATAGTAATGACAGTACAAACTTTACACGGATTTACTGGCATGAATGTATATTCGACAGGAAGGGAACTACTCAATCTTGGCGTGATACCTGGAAGAAATTTACTTCCTGAAACCGCCTATGTTAAGCTTGGTTGGGTTCTCGGTCAAAAAAGCGAACCAAAAGAAGTAAAGGCATTATTTCTTACTAATGTAGTATCTGAATTTATCGAAAGAGAGATACCAATAGCTTTTAATTATGATATCGATAATTTATTAAAGAATAAAACTATCTAATCTCCCTCAATTCTAAAAAAATCGATTGCTCCCTTTCCTCGACATTTTCCTTGGGCGTCTATATACAAGAGTAGGGCGTGTTCCGAACAACCTTCGTTTGAATGGATGTTTACATACGAAAAAGGATATTTATTGATCTGGGAAGCATCAAAATCAATACCTTTTATTTCTCGATTACATTTTGGACAAAAAGCAATGACTTTTTTCTTCCTTCCATCCTCATTGATTTGGTTGATATGGTCAATTTCACGTAGTTGCTTGAAATACTTCCTTTTTAAGTCCAATTTAGCCAGATGATCAGCTCTCTGATTTATCTCCCGAACGATAACTTCAAAATTATTAGCAAAATACACCTCAAAATCGTTACTCAAGCTTTGAAGTACATATTCAACTTCTTCCTTTGATTCTGGGCAATACTGCCCATTCATTACATAATTAGACGATTGAAATCCGGTAATGAAAAAATCCAACATAATGGATTTTATGACTTTATATGCTGAATCAGTTTGGCTGAAAACATACAAATCGTTTCTTTTATTTTTCTTGTCATCCATTTTAATTTTCCAGAAATTTACAATGAATTTTTTTCCAATATGATTTCTATTTCATGACATGATTTTAAAGTCCTCACCTTTATTAACACACACTTCACTTGAATTTTAAAGAATTTTCGCAAAAAATTTAAGGATTCATTAATTTCATAACATATCATTTTAGTACTTGTGAACGAATATGGGAAAAAGAATACTCGTACAGAGAAAAGGCCGAGGAAACATCTGGGCTCGTTCTCCAAGCCATAGGCATGTTGGTGAGGTAAAATACCGCCCTTTTGTAAAGAAAGAAAAGGAATTTAAATTTAAAGTAATGGAACTCTTACACGCTCCTGGGCGGGGTGCTCCAGTTGCTGTTATTAAATACGAAGATAACGACTCGACATCGTTATGGCTCCCACCCGAAGGTGTATACGAGGGTCAAGAATTCGTACAACACAGAACGGGTTATGGTCAAGAAGTCTCTGTTGGAAATGTTATGCCATTGAAAAAGATGCCTTTAGGAACGCTCGTGTTCAACATCGAAGGCACTCCACAAGACGGTGGAAAATTCGCAAGAGCTTCTGGTGTTGCAGCCGTAGTAAAAAATAAAACTGGAGAAAAAGTCGAACTTCTATTCCGTTCAAAAAAAACGAAATGGTTTGATAATAAATGTCTATGCACGGTTGGAGTGGTTGCTGGAGGGGGTAGAACGGATAAACCTTTCCTAAAAGCGGGTAATAAGCATTATTACATTCGTTCAAAAGCAAAGAAATGGCCAATAGTCAGAGGTGTTACGATGAACGCTGCGTCACACCCTTATGGTGGTGGAGCAAAGCAATCTCCACATAAATCTACTACTACCAGTCGAAACGCCCCTCCCGGTAGAAAGATAGGACAGATTGCGGCTCGAAGAACTGGGCACCAAAACTAAAAATACATCAGCTACTTTCATATCTTTTCTTCTATAACAAAAAATCTTTAGATGAATATAGCAATTTAAAAAACCTCAATTTTTAATAATTAAAATATTAAAAAAAGAAGGAAAATAAAATAAAATGTTTTAAAAAGAAAAACTAATATTCCTCAAAAGATCCTTGTACCTCGAACGCAAGGTAACTTCGGTCACGCTAATGATGTGTGAAATTTCTTTTTGACTTACTTTTTTGTTTTTGAGCTTTGCTACTAAATAAATAGCTCCGGCACATAAACCCTTAGGATCTTTACCGCAAATTGAAGTCTTGTCAATAAAATTTTGGAGGATTTTTATTGCTTCTTTTTCAACTTCGATATCTAAGCCCAAATCTGCGCAATACCTTGGAATGAGGGAAACAGGATCTACATGTTGTGATTTTAAATTCAATTCTCTCACCAAAATCTTGTAACATTTCTTTACGATGTTGGCGTTTATGGAAGCCTCGTCTAAAATTTCTTGGAGTGTTATTGGTACTTTTTCTTCCTTACATACAAAATAAGAGCACGCAGCAACCATTCCGTTTATGGATCGACCGCGCAAGAGCTTTCGTTTAAAAACTTCTTTATATAGGCGAATTGCTGCTTTTTTTACTCGTTCGGGAAAGTTCAAATTGCCACCAATGCGCTTTAATTCGGTAATCGCAATTAGCATGTTTCGCTTTTCCCAAGTCAAGTGAGTATTCCATTTTGCTGCTCGCCTTAAGTCGGGATTTTTAATTTTTGCCCTATCGATTATCGTACTTAATCCAATGTCGGGCATTAATATCGATATGGGACACCCCGTTCTCTCTTTTTTGTCCTTTTCTTGTTTTGTATATGCTCTGATTCCGCTATGAGAAATGTCTAATCCTTTTTCTCCTACTACAAGTCCGCAGTGTTTGCAGACCGTCTCTCCCCTTTCTTGAATGGAGATCGTATCGCCGCCACACTCTGGACAAAGATTTGTATAAACTCCCAGTTCTACAACCATTTTTTTTCTCCCCTACACCCTATTATGAAACTTTTTATCTTTTTTTTGTTTGTAAAGGACTTTTTTACAACAACAATCAACGTTTTTATTTCAAAAGTCGCTTTTTTACAACAAAAAACAAAGTACTTGATAGTAAAATAGATGATTATTAAGTATTTAAATGTTTTTGTGTGTACTTTTACTTAATTATTCGTTTGAATAAAATATTTTGGGAGTACAAAAGGGTAACTCTTAATCCTCGCCGAAGGATCACTTAAAAAGGTTTCTATTTGACTACTACTCGTCGTTTACAAAATATGTATGTTAATAGATTCATAAATCTCACGAAATCCATATGGATTAAGCGAAGAGTCCTTAGAATCAGAAGTTACGAATTTTTGTTCGTGTCAAGCGCACGAACATTTTTTACCAAAAAGTGACAGAAAATGTCAACAAATCCGACAAAAAGATCATTATTTTTTACCGTTATTTGATTGATATATTGATGTGTATCTAATATTGCAAAAAAATGCATTTAAAGACTATAATAAAACCTGTTTTTTATAAGAATAAATTTAAATTGAACTTTTTTTATAT
>JAEOUI010000212.1 GCA_016839425.1 Promethearchaeota archaeon | reverse complement strand
GGGCAGCTTTCATTGCAAATGGCTTAATGGGGGGAATATTAGAGAATATAACTGAGAATCTAAAATTAAAAGAGGCTTCGGGATCTATACTGGATGATATTTTCATTCCATTTGAAAAAGACAGGCTCATGAGTGATTTACATTAAACTTTTAATCATAACCGGAGAACAAAGCCAAGCCATCGTAGAAGATATTGTAAAGTCAATTCAAAATCACGAAATTACCATTTCTGTTGCTCCTATTTCAGTTTCTGCCTTCTTATCAGAAGAGATGACTGAAGAAATAATTAAGTCTAATTATTTACAAGAGTTTGATCTCATACTCATTCCTGGATTTGTTCAATGGGACACATCTCATTTAGAAAAAAAATATTCGGTTAGAATCAGGAAAGGCCCAGAATTTGCCTCAGACATTCCCGTGATAATCAAAAACTTGGATTCAATTGAATTATCAAGTTCAATCGCTGCAAATAGGCTTTATGAAACATCAGGTAAAGAACAGTATAATGAAATTGTAAAAGATGCAATTAATCAAGCTAAAAAAAATATTGGACAAACAACATTCTATATTAATCAAAATCGTTCGAATATTATGATTGGCATTGGGCTTCCTCCGCCCATCATTGCCGAAATCGTAAATTCCACTGAAAAAAACGATGAAGATATCTTAAAAAAAGCACGACATTACATCAAATCTGGTGCAAGTATTATTGATATAGGGTGCATTTCAAATAAACCAAATCCCCTCCGAGTTAAGGAAATAATTTCGTTACTTCGAAGAGAATTTGAAATTCTTTTAAGCGTTGATTCAATGGATCCTGACGAAATTCTTACGGCTTCTGAAGCAGGTATTGATCTTGTATTAAGCGTTGATTTTGGAAATTATGGTGAATTGTTACGCCTCCCAAGAGATATTGCTCTTGTTATTCTTCCAACTAATATAAGAGAAGGATATTTTCCTAAAGATCCGACCGAACGAGTTAAGAGATTGCTTGAACTTACAAGGATATTAAAAAATCAAGGATTTACTAAACTCATCGCAGATCCGTTATTAGAATCTCCATTGGCACCTGGAATTTGCCAATCACTAGAATCTTATTTTCTCTATATCAAGACAATTTCCGAGGAAAATAATAAGGAATTAGAATTGCCTCTTTTTTTTGGAGTTTCTAATGTAGTAGAACTCATGGATGTGGATTCCATCGGAATAAACGCCCTTCTTGCGACGATTGCGATTGAATTAAATGTTGGTGTATTGTTTACCGTGGAGCATAGCTCAAAATTAATGCGTGGCGTGCGGGAGCTTAAAAAATGCGTAAAATTATCATATCTTTCAAGATCCAAAAAAGTCCCTCCGATTAATGTAGGTATTGATTATTTTTGCGCAAAGGGAAAAATTAATTCTTTACTTCCCAAAATTGAAAAAAAAAACTCAATTTCGATTAACAAAGTTAATAAAAATTATTTAGCAGATGAAAAAGGATATTTCAAGATATATGTAAATCAGTATGATGAATGCATATATGTCTTATTCTATTCTAACCAACACGAATTAAAATATTCTTTAATAGGACAAGACGCAGAATCATTAAGTAAAAAAATTTTAGAAATGGAATTAACGACTGATATTTATCATGCGAACTATTTAGGGCGCGAATTGAAAATGGCAGAATTTTGTTTATCATCAGGAAAACCTTACAATCAAGATAGATGATACAATGCAAATATTTTTATAGAACCTCAAAACTATTTTTTACTGGAGTTCACTAATTTTCATTTAATTTTAAACAATAAATCTGAGCGTGTATTAGGTGAAAATAGGTATTATTGGAACGGGTAAAGTTGGGACGAGTTTAGGAAAGATTTGGGCTGAAAATGGACAGGAAGTCTTTTTAGGCTCAAGTGATGCCTCCAAAGCAAGTAAGTTAGCAGAATCCATTAATGGAAATATAAAAACAGGTACATATAAAGAAGCTTCAGAATTTGGAGAGATAGTGGTTCTTGCTATTCCATGGTCAACTGTTGAAGAAACGATTTCTTCTTTAGGTGATCTTGGAGGAAAAATAATTATAGATGTGATAAACGCCGTTGCACCGAACTTAGGTGGGTTATTGATTGGTCATACAACTTCAGCTGCTGAAAAAATTCAAGGATGGGCTTCAGGTGCTAAAGTAGTGAAAGGTTTGGGTGCATTCGATCCCGAATTTCTTCTAGAAGTAAAGCAAAGAACACCAAAACCAAGTCTCTTTACATGTGGTGACGATACCCAAGCAAAATCGAAGGCAAAAAAATTAGGAGAATTGATTGGATTTGAAGTCGTAGATTGTGGGCCGTTGAAAAACGCAAGATTGCTAGAGCCTGTTGCAATGTTATGGATCGAACTTGCCTACAATCAGGGAATGGGTCCTGGAATTGCTTTTAAATTGCTACATCATCGGAAATTACCCGAATAAGAAAAATTAAAGAATTTCGGAACAAATATCTATCTCTGCTCCAGGCTCGAGGAGAGGATTAAGATCAGCCATGTTCTTCTTTAAATTTTGATTGTGGATTTCAAATGCTTCTTGGTCGGTGTACTTTTCGTAAAATAGAATAATATTCTTATTTTTATCTCCTTTTATGATATGTGGAATATATTCTAAGCAGCCAGGTTCAGATTCTTTAACAATAGGGACGATTTTCTTTAATATGGAAATTGCATCGTCCATTCTTCCTTCTTTCACTTTAATTCTTGCTATTAATGTTATAGTCATATACTAAAACCTCTATTATATTTTTATTTGAATTGTTTTTATAATAAATTTATTAATTCTAAAAACTAGATTTTAAAAAAAGATGATTATAAAGTTATCTCCATCTTCTTTTCTTTTTTTTTCTTGTAATACCATCATCCGCGGTTTTAGGTGTCACATCAACATCACATTCGGCAACGATAAATGCTAGATAAATCGGACCATAATTTCCAAACCGAGGATCCGAATGAACGGAGAATTTAATATCGATTACTTTAGCGTTATTATCAGAATCGCGCAATATTTTCAAATTTTTATTAACCTTCCTCGTAAACTCTGATGGGTCGTCATATTGTCCTCCAACGACGAAAACTTGCTTCATCCTGATGATATTCTCGAACGGGGTAATTTTTTCCATTTTTATTCACCTTTCATTTTTATCGTTAATAAATAAATTATTGAACGAATATTGCTTTTTTTCTGATATATAATTATAGGAAGTTATTTTTAAATTCCCTTCATAGAATTTAAATTTTATTCGCGAGCCAATTCGGTCAACAAAGGGCAATCGAATATGGGCTCAACCCGGAGCCTTCTATCCCGTCGACCGAAATGGTATTCGGGAATGCTTTTTTCAGGATGTTATAGCCAGCATTCACGTCTGCGTTGATAAACATGCCCTCGATCGACCGAAACAGGCCACGGCAGGCGCGCCTGCCTTTATAACTATTGTGCCTCTTAATTGGCTCCCCGTCCAAGAAACTGCACTTGGATGTGAACGATTCTTCCACCATCACGAGTTCAATCCCAACCAACTCGGCCTTGTAGGCGATCTGCCTCACAAGCTTGAGAAACAGCAATTGAACGAAATTCTGGTTGTTTCTCCGTCCGATGTTAACTCCTTGCTTCCAAGAGGGATTGTACCCGATAACGACCGTTCCAAAATCGTGAGTAACACAGTAATTCACGACGAGTTTCGAGATCTTGTGAAAAAAGTCGTGAATCCAATTGTTCCGCTTTCTTGCGAGTCTCTTCGTTCTTTTTAGATGAATCACTTCGGAGAGCTTCATTCAATTGAAAAATTGGAAATGAATGCTTAAAAATGGAGGGTGTGAGGATATTTACAAAAAAATGATTATAACATCAAGAATTTCAAAATTATCTTATAGGATAAAGAACCTTTTTATAATTCATTTCAGGAAAAAATTTTATAATATAAACTAAGTTTTTTATGAATCTCTCTTTAAATTAAATATATTTCATTCAAAATTAAAAGTTTAGATACAAATTTTTTTTATCTATTTAAGGAATATTTTTAAATTAAATTTTTAAAATAAAGCAATTAAATTATACAGAGTATCTCTTTGAGCAGGTTTCTTTCCCGCGCTTTTAATAATTTCAATTATTTGACTTGAAGGGAGATATTCGCCATAATTTGCTCCTGCGCTTCTTGAAATGTTTTCTTCCATTAAAGTTCCCGAAAAATCGTTTACGCCGTACTTAAGTGATTCCTGTGCCATTTTTGGCCCTAATTTAACCCAGGAGCATTGAATGTTTTCAATATAATTGTTGAAAAAGATCCTTGAGACGGCGTAAAGCTTAAAATCGTCAATATAATGGTGAGGTTTCAAGGGATGTTTTTTTGACTTGGATAATGAGGGATTATCCTTCATATACACTAATGGAACGAATTCAGTGAAACCCTTCGTTTCTTTTTGTATGTTCCTCAATATTTCAAGATGTTCTATTCTGTGTTCAAGATCTTCGATATGTCCATACATCATAGTTGATGTGGTTGGAACGCCCATTTTATGGGCTGTTTTAACGATGTCTACCCATTGTTCTGTATTTATTTTGGAAGGACAAATAATGCGTCTGATCTCGTCTACTAATATCTCTGCTGCTGTACCAGGCATTGAATCCAATCCAGCTTTTTTAAGTTCTTTAAGGGTGCTTTCAATAGAATCTCCGTTTAATAGCGCCATTTGAAACACTTCTTCTGGTGAATAAGCATGAATGTGAATGCTAGAACTTATTTTTTTAATAGTTTTTAATATGGTTTTATAAAATTCAAAATCTACTTCTTTGTTAATTCCTCCTTGCACGCAAACTTCTGTGCAATTATATTCCAAGGCTTCAAGAACTTTTTTCTTGATCTCATCGATGGATAACAAATATGCTTTGGGAGAATCGCGTGAAACGCTATAAGAACAGAACTTGCATCCGTGATCACAAATGTTTGTAAAGTTAATATTTCGGTTTACAACAAAGCTAACTATATTTTTCTTTTTTTCAGAGCAAATTTCTGTTGCCGCGTTTTGGAGTGCGAGTAATTCACTTCCTTTAACTTTCAATAACTTGAGAGCTTCTTTTGCACTTATTTCGTTTCCACTTAACGCAGATAATAGGATCTTCTTTACGCTAGCCCTTGCTTGATCAATTAACTGGTGCGATACTGTCATTTATAAGATAATATTATTAATTTTTTTTTTAATAGTTTCCGAACAAAAGTCTGGTTTATTTATGAATTTCTCGTATATTGGTAACCTTTCGATTAATTTGTGTCCAATTTTCTCACATGAGCTTTCTAACCTCGTTATTTGGGGCCAAGGTTGAGAAGGATTAATTAAATCCTCAGTAAAGGGCGATATTCCTCCAAAATCGTCAATACCCATTTCAATAAAATCTTTTTCCATCCCTGGCACGAGATTGGGAGGAATTTGAACGGATATGTCGTTTTCAAAAATGATTTTTGCAATTCCTGCGATCTTAAGCATTTCCTTAATATCAAGAGGTGCACTTGGTTTATATGGAATGTTCCGCTTTTCAACGAAATTTTGAATGATAACTTCTTGAATGTGTCCATATTCCTCGTGAATCTGCTTGATAAGGATCAAGTCTTTAATTCGTTCTTCGAAAGTCTCACCAATCCCTAATAATAAACCCGTTGTAAACGGGATTTTCAGCTTTCCAGCGTTTTTGATGTGTTCTATTCTCTTTTCTGGATTTTTTCCGGGAGAAAACTCGTGCACACCATCTTTTTGAAAGAGTCTTGGGCTCGTGCTCTCTAACATGAGTCCCATGCTTGCGTTGAAATTTTTTAAATCTCGCATCTCGTTGTAAGACAAGAGACCAATGTTTGTATGGGGTAAGAGGTTAAAATCAATTAAGTAAGTACAAATATCCTTGACGAATTCTATGAAATCGCTACAACCCATTTGTTCCAATTTTTCTTTAACTTCTGAAAAATTATCTGGTCTTTCTCCTGAGATAAGAAGTGCTTCCTTGCAATTATAATGTAAAGCCTGTTGGATTAAGGTTACCATTCTCTCGTTATCCAACACGACGATGTTTCCTTCACCATTAATTTTTGGAATTTTATAATTAAAAAAGCAATAACCACATTGGTTTTCGCAATAGTTGGAGAGAGATAAAGTGAAATTTCTTGAGTATGTGATAATATTCCTCCGTTCCTCTGGAAGTTGTGCTTTAATGCTTGCGACTTGCTCCTTTATGTCTTTAAAGGAAAGAGATTTGAACTTGCTGAGAGTGTTATTTATCATCGTACTTACTATTAGTATATTTTAATATTACATAATTATTTCTTGAACTAACGCTTTTTAATCTAAATCGTGGTGCTCCAATCATTTTATCAAATCCATTGCCCTCGACTAGACTAATGGCGTCTTTTCCGCCAACAATCCACGGAGCAACTGTTAGTCTAATATCATCAATTAAGTCGTTTTTTATAAAGCTCCAGTTCAGCGTTCCCCCTCCCTCTAATAGAATCGATTTGATCCCTAATTTGAATAAAGCGGGCATTAATTTTAATAGATCAACTTGCGCACCAGTTCCAGCTTTAATAATCTTGACTTTATTGGATTCAAATATCTTTATTTTTTCTTCAGAAACATTCTCCGTCGTGCAGATAATTGTTGGATAAGTATTAGGTTGAAATTTAATCACTTTAGATGTTAGTGGTATTGATAAATTACTATCAATAATTAATCGATAATAGCCAGAATGGTCGTAAAACTTGATGTGGAGCTTCGGATCGTCCTTGAGGATAGTGCCCTTTCCGACCATGATGGCATCGACTTCGGTGCGAAGTTTATGAACTTCTTGCCAATCTTGCTCGTCTGATAATTCGGGATCTCCCGTTTTAGAAGCAATTTTCCCATCAATGGTCATTGCGGCGCTTAAAATAATATAAGGTTTTACCAATTATATCAAGTGTTTTGAATAATTTCTAATTTATTATCTCGTATAAGGAAAGAATGGATAAAAATATCATCCAATTAATTTAGAAATTCCTTTCTTCTATGCATTTAAAATTCCAAATCAAAAAAATAGAAATATAATTAGCTATAAAATGTTCCATAAGAATTCCGTTCGAAAACAAGTTTTCCATCGATAAATACTTGTTTGATATTTTGAGATCCTGTTCTTTGAACTATTAATGTGGGGACAATCTCGGCGTTTAATTGGCAATGATAATTAGGATCCTCCAAATCAATTACAAAAAAATCCGCTTTTTTTCCTTTCGAAATGGACCCAATGTTTAAATCCATTCCAAAAATTCTTGCGGGATTAATAGTTATCATTTTCAACAAATCTATTGCTGTTAAAAGACCTGATTCTGTTTTATTACCTAAAATTCTTACTATTCGATATAGATAACGTAATTCCTCAAATAAATCAGGACTATTTGCCATGATATTATCAGTTCCAACAGCTATTGGGATTTTTAAATTTATAATATCAATTAAGGGTGGAAAACCAAGGCCAAAATAACCATTACACCTTGGACAAATGATTAGCGAGATCTTTTTTTTTTGAATTAATTCAAGATCTTTTTTTAATAGCTTAGTTCCGTGAACAATAATATCAACTAGTTGATCTTCGAGGATTTTGCGTATTACATTTTCGTTTCTAACGGCTTCAGCACAATGGCTCGCTACTTGCTTGCCTGTTTTTTTCTTGAAATCTTTTAAAATGTCTTTTTCTTTAACTGATCTATTTTTGTAGCTAGATAATCCAATTCCGTCAGCTATATCAAATATAGTTTCTATATCGTCCAAATTTACATATCTACCGAATATTAAATATTTGATAGGCATTTCTTTTAAGGCGTCTTTTAATAACATGACTCCCATCTCTCCCTCTTCTCGAAAATCAATAAAGTATGTAATTCCATTGGAAATAAGTTCAAGAGCAGCATGTTGAACGCCATTTTTTTTTGTCAAATTGTTAACTTTGGATAAGAGCACATGTTTTAATCCTTTTGGAGGTGCCACCACATCTTTAAGTTGTTTGTTATATCCTTTTTCTTTTGCAAAACTATCTCCAATGTGAATGTGAGAATTTATAAAACCCGGTACGATTAATTTTTCTCGTACGATTTGTGATTCAATGTCTTTAAAGTTTAAATCATTAATCCTTCCAGTTTCGTCGATTTCAATTTGAATGTCTTGCTTTAGTTCCAAATCCTCTCCGATAAAGCCGTATTTAAAGTAGAGTGTCTTATAGGACATTGTTCTATTTCGTTATAGTTTTTAGGTATTTATAATGAATTTTTAGATAATATAATAACTAATGATCAGATAACAATAAATTCTTATTATGCAATCTTGAATCAAACTGGATGTTATTTTTCATTAATATTCCTATAATATTACAAAATATATTTTTAGTATAATTCCTTAGGATTTGCCAAAATGTTAAAACGAATTCATCTTTTTTTAACATAGAAAAAACGATCATATTTTACTTTATAGCATGTACGAATTTAAAAAGGACTTGCAAGATTCTGGAAGCTTGGTCGACATCGCCATCGATAAAGTAGGAATAGTGAATGTAGAAAAGAAGGTTGATGTTGTTCATAAAAACAAGCACTACTCGTTTTATCCTAAAATTTCAGCATTGATTTCTCTTCCAGCTCAACAGCGTGGAATTCACATGTCAAGAACCTCGGAAACAATAGAAGAGATCATAAACGATGTGATTTTTCAACCAACTCCAACGATAGAAGTCGTTGGCGATAGAATTGTCAAGTCTTTATTGGAAAAACATCCTTATACCACTAAAGTAGAAGTTAAGCTCGAAGGAAAAATTATCGTACAAGTCAGGGAAAATTCACATAGAAACATCCAAAAAGCTTATGATATCAGTTCTTTTGTAAAAGCTCATAAAGACGAAGCTGGTAAAGTTGATTATAACTATTTTATTGGAGCCAGTGCAGTAGGCATGACCGTGTGTCCTTGTGCACGCGAAATGTCCCAAGAATTCGCCGAAGAGCTGATAAAAAACAGGAAAGACATTGATGTTTCCGAAGGCGATATAAAAAAATTAATCAATCTACTACCCTTTTCTTCGCACAATCAAAGATCCAAGGGTACAATAATAATGCAAATAAAAGACTTAAACAGTCATGGGATAGATGTTCTCGATGTAATAGATGTGATCGAAGAAAGTATGAGCGGAAGGATCCAATCCGTCTTAAAAAGACCTGAAGAGGCTGAATTAGTACGATATGCTCATTTAAAGCCCTTATTTTCTGAAGATGTCGTCAGAGAAATGGCTAAGAATTTTCGCTTTAAAATCTTGGAAGATTTCAAGGATTTAGAAGATAATTTTAAGGTCGTATTTAAAATCGAAAGCTTCGAATCGATTCACCCTCACAATGTATATTCCGAAATGAAAACAACCGTGGGAGAGTTAAAAAAAAAGATAAAATCCATTAATTATTAGATTATTTAAGAAATATCGCTGATAATTTTATTCTTGTTTCTTTGGAAATATATTAAAGAATCTTCATAACATTGAGCTCTTAACATTATAAGACATTATAAACAATTAATTCCAATCGATCATTTTTTAAATTTGAATAACAAAAACAGTGCAAAATTCATTTTGAGTACATTTTAATAACTTTTAAATACTCGCTTGTCGGGATTATTTTAGGGTTTCGCAAGTATCTAAGTGGGAGTGGGGCATCACATCGAGAACAAAGGTGCGAGTTAGATGTCCAATCTTTAAATTCGTCGTAATGAGCGGGATAACGGCATTCGGGGCATAATACGATGCCTCCATGGTGATTGTCTGGAAGTTTTGGAAGTTCGAAACAAAAAATACACTTGAAATCGTCAACGGTTAAATTTACTCCTTTTGGTTTTAACTTGGCGTACTGCGTTTCGGCCACGGGTTTCTGAGTTCTTTGAGGTTTGGGCTTAGAAGTACTACTCTTAACTTTTTGCTGCCTTGGTCTTGGTTGAGGCTTACTTCTGGAGGATCTTGAAGAACTTGGAGTGCTACGAGAAGGTCTATTAGCTCTGCTTGATACTGAAGAAACTTGCACGGGACGAGATGACACTCTAGTTTGTGGGGCAAGCGTCTCGTTTATGCTACGAGTGCGATTTGTAATATAATATTGGG
>JAEOUI010000510.1 GCA_016839425.1 Promethearchaeota archaeon | reverse complement strand
CATTGATCTAACTCAATTAACCGGACTCTTACCTTCTGGGATAGGAATTTTAAATTTAGCTCTCTGGAAATTAGAATTAATTTTCTCTTTAATTGAAATGGGTTCAGTCATGGCAGCTCAACACGAATTTACGGGTCAATGCGAAGTAAGAGGTACGAACGATTTACAAAACCCTGAGGACTATTTTACAGTAAAGCAATATAAGAATGCAATGAATAACTTGACAAGATATGAAATTGAATCAATCAATGATACTGCTAACATGCAAATTAATTATTTTTATGTAATACTTTCTGATGATAAGGCTCCTAATGATTACGTTGATGAATCAAGAATTCAATTTTGGGTATGGAATGGTTCTCAATATGTAGATCTTGAAGATAATTCTATGTTTAATTTATCATTATCAATGTTAGATATAGAAATCGTGAACGTTAATTCTACGCAAGGTAATTATACCGAAATCCGATTTAGACCTTTTAATACGCTAATTGCTTTAGAGAAACAAAATTTAACAGTTGATTGGAATGATAGAGTTATATTTTTCAACATAACAGGAGATTATGATGAAACTTTTTGGGTTGATGTTAGCTACATGCATCCAAACGTCCAATATGGTATGACCATGACAACTATTACACATTCGCTAATGTACCCTGTAATTGTTGTTTTTGAAGTAAAAACACCTTATATCGACAATCCTCCTCCTTCCTTATCATTAATTCTACAAATTATTTCGAATCCTTATCTCTATATGATAATAATTACTCTATCTATCATCTCATTACAAATGTTATATTTTAGGAGAAGAAATGAGGCTCAATTAAATCGAGTAGCAGCAAAAAATCTTAATAAATGGTTAGACAGAAGGCGTAAGTCATGGGAAATCCTGTCTAAAAATGGTTTGTTATATGAAAAGCAATACCAGACCCTTAAAAATTATAGGCACAGGATAACAGAAGCAACTCGAGAGAATCATATAATAAAGAAAATACGAACAAAATTTGAAAACCATAAGTTCCTCTCCCAAGCAATTTATGCTGTATTTCTTAAAGACTTCTGGTATAATTTCGGGAAACGAAACCGAATTAGTGTGATTTTTGACGAAGTAGTTGATTTTATCATTAATCCTCTTAAAAAAATCGGAAAAGCATTTCTCGCGCTATTACCCAAATCAAAGGGAGCAAAAGCGAGAGAAGAAGAATTAAAAAAGAAAATTAAAAATAAACCAGAAGAAGAAAAATCCAAAGAAAGAAATAAAAAAGTCAAAATTATGAAAGAAAAAGCTTTAAACGATAATTTAATCAAAGATATTGAATCAAAATTGAAAAAAGATATTGATTTATTAAAAAAATCATCTCCGAAAACTAAAAAATTCAAGAAACCCGCTGAAAAAAAATGGAAGGGTGAATTTAAAAACGACGGAGGGACAAGTACAAAAGAAACTTTCATTCGCGTCAGAAAGAAATTACCTGATTTTTTCACGGAAGAAGGTAAAATCTTTTATGCATTATCAAAAAATAGGTATATTGGAACAACTACTGGTGAATTGGCTGAAGTCATTAATAAAAAAGTATTAGAGACAATTCCCCTGCTCATCAAACTATATGAAAAAGGTCTTATTATTTTGTTGCAGGAAGGTGAACTCTTGAGTGATGATTTATGGGACGTTGCCGCAACTTTACGAAAAAGTGATCCCGATATCGAGAAGATGCTTTACACGACAAAATTATTGGATGATACTCTTTCAAAAACAATAGATGACTTAGAAGAAGAAAAGAAATCACTTGAAAAATAATTTCTTTTTTTTTATTTGTCTCCTTTGTCGTCTGGAATTATTTTTTCAATTACAATCTTAGATGGCATGGGCCATTTCATCTTTGCTCTTCTTAATGCTTGCTTTGCAATATCTAAGTCATTTTTTGATATTTTAACGTAAAGTAATTTTTGATCTGGTTTAATACGAGCAGCTCGACCAAAAGGTTTGCCGAAGGCGTGTCTCATCCCCGATTGTAGCCTATCTGCCCCTGCAAATGCCATTAATTTATGTTGTCGTACTATATGATGTGGATATGGAAGAATTCTTAGAAGGTAATTATCTCTTCCAAGTTTTGCCCTTAGATATCGGTTACAAGAAATACGCGTTGCTTCTAGCGTTAAATGACTGACTTGAGCTGCCTCTTTCGAAATTAAGCTAGCTTTCCAATAATGGGTAGGTTTCTCTTTACCAATGGTAAACATCCTAATTTTAGCATCTGGAGCATGTTTAATATAGTATCTTCTACCCTTGCCTGTTTTCTTCCACCTAAGAACCCAAGCTTTGCCTTTTACGTCTCTCCAAGATTTCCATTTAATTTTCGCCATTTATTTTACCACATGAATTCATTGATGAGTATCTTAATCATAATTTATAAAATTAAAAATCTTTAATTATGTTAAAGAAATTCGATAGTACTGATATAAAGGTATTTTTTTAAAGTTTTCATTATTATAATTTAAAGGAGAAATCTAGCGAAATAGAAACTGCCTTATGATTTCGAATGATACGGTGTAAAATGAAATGGAACCGAACAACGAGAACAATAATGAAATAGTAAAAGATGAAGCTGATGATGAAGAATATATAAAATTAGCACAAAGAATCCTGATTCCTTTGGACAAGGCTATTAACAAGATTCATCTCCAACTTACAATTCGAGATGTATATTTTGCTATTGCTGATGCTCGAGAACGTTTAATACAGTTTATTGGATTGCCTAATAAAGAAAAAGTAAAAGATTTAATGCCAATTTTATTACAAACAAACATTCTATTAAACAAATTAATAAAACTCCCTCAAAAAGCAACTTTTAATGATGCTTTGACTGCAAAAGTAATTGAACCAATAATTAGATGGAGAAAAATAATTAATAACGTCATAATGCATTTATCAGGACATGAAACATAAAAAAAAATTAAAGTATGGCTTTTTGTCCGTTAATTTTTAGTTCTTTTTCAATCATCACTAAAACGGTTTTAGCTAAACCCTCATTAATGCCAGGAATTTTAACCAAATCTGCAAGTAATAGTTTATCATAT
>JAEOUI010000211.1 GCA_016839425.1 Promethearchaeota archaeon | reverse complement strand
GCTAATAAGCATCAAAGGATATTCGTTACTATTATATCCATTAAATTTCCAAAGGTTGTATGCGTCAATAATAGTTGATTCCCAAGGTTTTGAATCCAATGTTCTTTTGAGAATAAATGGTAATTGTTTATTTCCCTCTAATTTATCTTTGTGATATAAATATCTTTTAATTAAAAGAGGGATATCGTAATTCATTGTGTTGTGTCCAACCAACATTGGATAATAGGGTGGTGAGGATTTTGCACCATCGCTGGATAGTTCGTTGAGTACATCAATAAATGACATTATGTTTACAAACTCATCAATACCTGCGATTTTCTGAAGAAATCTTCTTAGTTTACCATCTTCCGAATATACTGTACCATACGTTATCGCAATTATTTTAGAAAACTCAGGATAATAAACCGCATGATTTTCATAAACGGTTTGTGCTTTTGTATCATCATCATATCTTTTATTATACTTGGTTTTCGCAATAAAATCCCAACGTTCACGCATATTTGGTTTAGCTTCAGCTAAGTCTTCTAAAAGCGGGTATTCGAGAACTGATTTTACCGAAAAGAAAATCATATCATAAACACTCGATTTGTTCTGGAAAATTGTAGTAAATAATGCCATTGTTATTAGTTTAATGATTAATAAAACAAATATAACCCTTTTCTCTTAAAGATTAAAAAGAAATCTGAAAAGTTTTTTAAAAAATGGTTGGTTTTTTTCTTTGGTTTCGTAATAAATGTCTCTAATACTCTCATAATCATATTCTTCAAGTTCTTCACGTGAATAAGATTTGTCACGCTTGAGGATATGTCTTATAAGAGATTCTTTTTTTAATTCATCCTTTAATTTCTTTTCCTCAATTTGTGTCACTAAAGTTTCACCCATCGATTCAATTTCTCTCGCCATTTTCTTCTTTTTTCTTTTAGTATCATTTTCAATGAGTTCACTAAAAGCGAGATAATCCTTATCGTCATCATCAAAATCGATTGAAAGGATATTTTCTTTATCTGACATTTATCTAACCTATCTTTTTTTTAGGGGGTCTCCCTCTTTTTTTCTGTGTAATTGTCTTAACAACAGGTTCATCTGTTTCTTCTTCAACAGAAACAGTATTATCATCAATCTGTTCAAATGCGGTTTTTTTCAAGTCTTCGAGTTCTTCATAAAATTTTTCAGCATCCTTTTCAAGACGTTTTTTCATATTCTCCATCTTTTCCTTAAACTCGTTCTCTCTTTTGGTAATTTGTTCGTTCGTTTGAATTATTTTTTGAACAAATAAGAATAAATCATCAATAATAACTTGTTTTCTCTTGGGTTCTATTTTAATAATATCACCACCATCGAGTTCTTGAGCTATGGTGCACTTGACATCTTTATTACTGTTATAAACCCAAGTTTTAGGTATCCCAATTTCTAAATAATACCAACCATTCTCAATATCACGCACAATGGAAATTAAATTTCCCCCAATTTTTTTTAATTCTTTTTCTACTACAGGTAGTGCACTCATACTAACCAATTAAATATGTGAAAAATAAAGCCACTGAAAGCCAGAGTAGTATTTTCTCTCCAACCGTTAATACAAATCGTGTTTCATTCCCAAAACGGAATCTTCCAATTGCCTTTATAATAAAATTCAAAAGAATATATAAAATAAAGGCAATGGAAGATATGAATAAAAACTGATATATTTCAGCTATTAAATCCATGATTATTCACCGTGTGTTTGACCCGGGTGTACTTTTCCTGCTGGCTGCTGTTGAACTGGCTGTGGTGCAGCATTAGGGTCTAATTGAGGCATCGGTTGTTGACCTTGCGGTACTCCCTGTTGTCCTTCTGGTTGTTGGAAATAAACTTCGATTAATTCCATTCCACCATTCAATACAACAATCTCATCCAATTGTTTCTTCATCGAATCAATTTTCTCCTTATAGTTCATAGCTGGTTCTTGTGCAAGACGCACCAACTCAATTTCAGCAAAGTACTTGTCGTTCATTAACTTGTTCTTCAAGTCAATCTTTAAATCTGCCATAATTTTTCAATGTTTAATAATAATTATTATTTTTTATAAAATGTAAATGTAGTTATTTTAAATACTAAATGCAAGGATTTTTTACACGTATTCTAAGATATTTTTTTCGTATTGATTAATAGATTGGTCGAAAATTTGATAAATTTCAATTAAAACGTTGATAATGTTCTTATTCTTTTGTTTATCAAAGTTAAATATGGCATCCCAAAAATTTTCAAAATAACTCAATTC
>JAEOUI010000210.1 GCA_016839425.1 Promethearchaeota archaeon | reverse complement strand
GTATATTTAATGACCGATGAAATAAGAATTAGAAAGTGGCTAAAACAACTTGGTAAATATAGGGAATCATTTGAAGAAATTAAAAAAGAACCTGCGATTGTAGAAATCAAAAAGGAAAATGATATTTCATCAGATGACTTTAAGCATGAAGTCGAAAAGGAAGCTTATTTTATCTCATTAAATAAATTGAGCGTTGATGAACTAACTTGGCTACTGGCTGAACGCCGCTTATGCCTCCAAAAAGGATATTCAAACGTTACAGAAGACGATATTAGACAACTCGCAGATATTATTCATAAATCTGGGTGTAGTCGAGATGAGTTATGTTGGCTTAATGCAGAAATTATGATATTGCATAGGGAGGAGTTATTAGTTTAATTGTTTATATCAAAGGTTATTAATAAATTTGTAATAGTCTTTTTTGCATTCCGAGGCAATAAAAAAATCAAGATTGAAATCTTTAAATTTATTTGCTTATATAATTACATTAGAAATATTAAATGAGTGGAAAGTAAATGGCAAGTAAGAGATATAAAACTTTTTTCTACGACGACGAAGACGATCAGACTGATATGCTAGTCATACCATCAAGCCTAGTTAAAACACTTGGTTGGGGTAACTTAGGAGAATTAGAAGTTTCCATAGAAACAAATCAAGCAAAAAAATTAGGAATTTTCATCTCGAAACCAGAAATCAGGTGCCCTCGATGTACTCATTTGTTAGAGGACGCTCCCGACATAGAACCGTCGGGAATGAGGTGTTCAAATCCTGATTGTGAATATACGAAGAGAATCTATAATAAAATCACGATTGATAAATTAATAAAACCAAAATAAAAAGTTAGCTAATCATTTAGTTCCCCATCTTTTTATTCCGCTATCAATTCCAACTTGATCGAGGATCCTCCCAACGATGTATGTATTAAGATCGTTGATAGAATTGGGTTTAATGTAATAGGATGGTACTGGTGGAGCTATAACAACTCCAAGTCGTGACAATTTAAGCATATTTTCGAGATGAATTGCACTAAAAGGACTTTCTCTAACAACTAATACAAGTTTTCTCCCTTCCTTGATCATCACATCGGCAACTCTAGTGATTAAATTGTTCGAATATCCATTTGCAATGGCAGAAAGCGTTTTCATTGTACAAGGGATAATGATCATATTTTCAATCTTATATGAACCACTTGAAGGAGGAGCCGCAATATCTTCTATATCGTAATATTTAGATGCTAAGTTTAAAATATATTCAAGGTTTTTTTCTGCTTCACTATCCAAGACGACTTTAGCTGCTTTAGAAACGATTAACTCGGTGTTGATCTTTAACGATTTCAAGACTTCAAGCATTTTAATGGCAAGATCAATACCTGTTGCTCCTGTAATAGCGATAAGTACCAAAATGTACACCTATATTTTTCAATTTTTATTAAATTATTTTAGAAATTCCTTTCTAAGACGAATTTTAACAAGTTTTCAAAAAACTCCAATTCTGAATCCTGAATATTTGGCTTAAGTTCGTTCAAGGCTTCTTTAGCTTGTTCGAAATACTTTTTCGCTAAAGACTTGCACTCATCGATTGCTCCTGCTTTTTCATATAATTGTTTTACTTGATTGACTTCATCATTAGTAATATCTTGTTTTTCAATGAGCTCGAGTAATCGAGATTTATCTTCTCCTTCGATTTTATTTAATGTTGTTATTAAAAGTGCGGTTTTCTTTCCTTCTCGAATGTCACCATCAGTTGGCTTTCCTGTGACCTTCTCGTCTCCGAATGTACCAAGAATATCGTCAATGATTTGGAAAATAATACCTAAATTTTTTCCATAAGTAGATAATAATTCTTTTTGACGATCCGAAACACCTGCATAACTTGCGCCAATTATTATTGATTTTTCTATCAAGGCACCCGTTTTTAACGATATCATTTCGATATAATCTTCCATCTTGAGATCTGTCTTATTAACCATGTCTATTTCGATGAGAACACCGTCGCAGACCTCGTGAAATGCCTGTTCGTAATATTGAATTGCTCTATGGTTGAAATCGCTATTAAAACCATTAGAAAAATAAGCTTCTAATCCAAAATAATACGAAGAATCGCCACCCAATATTCCTAAATTATTACCAAAATCTTCTGCAACCATTTTTATCAAATCATAATTTGCGTGATATTGTCGAAATCGATAATGAAATGAGGGTTTACCACGTCGGTAATTGTCTTTATCGATAATATCGTCATGAATGAGAGATGCGTTATGAAGAAACTCAGTTCCAATGCTAACGCGTGCGATATTCTCCTTGGAGCCCTTATTAAAAGCGTTATAAGCAGCAATGCAAGTAAGGGGTCGAATGCGCTTTCCACCCGATAAAAAGTAATCGCTTAATTCTCCATAGTAATCTTTCAAAAAGGAATTAGACACGATATCCAGCTTCCTTTGAAATACGGCTTTTATTTGTTCGTTTATTTTAGGTACATATTTCTCTGCATATTCAAGAAATTTCATATTGATTACTCAAATTTTTCAATTGATATTAAATGAAATTTTCTTTAAAATAAAAGTGATCTTAAAATTAATATTTAAGATCCAAAAATAATAATAATAATAATAATTATGACATTAGTTTTCCAAAACATAATCGAATTGAAAAAGTTCTTGGATTATATCAGGAACATTTGAATTTTTAATTGAAATATGAATTTCTTCTTTATCTTCACTACTAATTTCGTACCTGTGAGTCGTTAAAGTCCAATAGAGATTACCAATTGTCCAATGTCTGATCTTTTCTAAAAATTTTAATAACTCTGGAGTGAGGGTACCTGTATATTTATATATATTTTGAATAGTATTTAATTGATTTAAATCCGCTTCATTAAAATCACAGGCTTTCTCTCTTGCAAGTTCGTAATTCTCAAGATCGTTTTCTCTTTTTAGAATCATGACAAGATTGTTTGCCTCATTTTCAGAGATTTCCTTATTTAAGGAAAAGATATCGTTTACCCAAGAACACAATAATGCGGCGTGATAAAGATATTTATTCAAAAGCGTCGTATCAAATTTCGATTCAATGACATAAGGATTAGATTCTTGATATAATGTTACTAATTCAAATACGGGATATGCCCCAATGCTTTGAGAACGAATTTTAAGATATTTTTTTATGTTTAATTCTTTTAATCCTCGCCGATAATTGTATTCTTTAATGCATCCATCAAAATATTGTCCCATTGCGTTAGAAAAGCGAAACATCCAATTATTATCTGGATTCAAATCATCAACTCTATTAACGAAATCTAACAACGCCATATGAAATGGATCTGGATTTTTTGGAATCGTTCTTGTTATTAAAAGTGTCCTATAAGTTTGCAGCTTGTTTATTAACTCTTCTTTTTCAATAAATTTGTTTTCACCGACATTAATCCTTCCTTCCCCGTGTTGATCATCGAATAAGAATAACCACGAGATTAGATCAGAACCTAGTTGAACAATTTTTTGAGCATTTGGATCCGAATGAGGATAAGTTAATTTTGAGAACAAGGCTGTATTTATCTTCTTATATTTATCAAAAACAACACCATGTACCAATCCATGTTTTAAAACCCACTTGATGCTCTTTTTGTTAATCTCTTCAGCATCAATATTATTTGTAACGGAATAATTGTATTCCAATTTTGAATATTGCTTAATTAAATTTTTAACATACAAATACAAAATCACCTTTAAAAATAATCCGATTAATTTATAATAAGCACAAAAACGCTTTTCGCTTAAAAATCTTTGTAACAAAGAAAGATCTCTGTGAATAACTTTCATCAATTTATCAATAGAAACTATTATCTTGATCAAAAGCCATATAGTTCCATGATTTTCTGTACTAAAAGGTATACTTTCTATATCAAAATAAGTGTTTTTAAATCATAATTCTTTGTTGATTTGATAATATTTTCAAATGAAATAAAAAATATAACTAGATTTCTTGATTATAATAAAAATTTAAAATAAAAATTGAAGAAAAATGAAAAAGATTCTTCTAAATCTTATTTAATATAATTTTTTCATGTTGAGGCTTATCTTGTGTTGTTGAATCTTTTATTTTATAGTCAAACGATTCCTTTTTAGGCAATTCGAGAAGATCGTATTTTGTTAAAACCCTTTCAAGATATTTTTTCCATTCTCCATAATTTTCATTAGATTCAGGATAGTTGGAAAATATTTTCTTTATTTGTTTTGCTCTTAACTGTATTATTAGCAATTCTTTAAGCATTTTTAGATTACGCAATTTTAAAGCTGTTTTAAGTTGATCTTTTGCAGACAAGTCTTTATCAGTAAATAATGCACCTAATTTGTCAGCTATGCGTTTTGTCAAGATTTCCAAACCAGGAATACCAAAACTTTCAAAAGCTTTTCTCCTACAAAATGCGATCGTATTACTTATCATTAAAGGGACGAGTTCTTTATTAATATGCCATAATTTTTTTTCAGAAACATCACCTGCGTTTAAAGCTTCAAGAATCGTATTTCCCGTCTTCCAAGCGGCCCAAATTGCGGGTCCAAAACCCTCTCCTGATAAAGGATTTGTATGAAGAGCCGATTCTCCCAATATTACCAATCCATTAGCAACAACATTTGTTAAGGGTAGAGCTGAAGGGATTGGACATCCACGACTGTCTAATACTTCATACATATCAGGCTTGAAGAACATTTCGTGCAAAACCTTCTGATAGATGCTTTTAATCTTACCATCATTAGCTCCTTTATGAATATAAACGCCCGCATTTACCTCGTTCGGTCCGTGACCTAAAATCCAAAAATATGAACCTGGTACTTGAGGTTTATCGAGGTAAACCCAATCAACATGATTATCAAAGTCGTGTTCAACTCGTAAAATTTCTCGATATCCATCAACCATTTGATCGTTCGGAGTTACTGTTCTAATTCGAGAGAATTCTTCAAGATTAAGACTCTTACGAACAGCGTGACTCCAACCCGTTGTATCAATTACCACGCTCGAAAGAAATATTTCTTGTCCTTTGGTAATAAGGTTCTTAGTTCTTAATCCTATAACATCGCCCTTGTCTATAATTGCCGCTTCTACTCTTCTATGAGGATAAACTTTTACGCCTCTCTCTTTAGCAATTTTGAGCAAACGCTGATTATATGCATGACGATTAACTACAAAACCTGATTCAAAGGTAGATACGCCTTGAACGCGTTCTGTACCAATATATACATCAGGCATCTCCCATTGATTACATAATTCCACGCCCTGAGGAACAAGAATTGGGTCGGGAATCCATTTCTCTAATAGAGCGTCTCCACACGATTTTTTACCTATATTGTTTTCTTCGAGCACATCCAATATGGCGATATCAAATTTTTTTGTCTCCGAAAGTCGCAACGCAATTGAAACGCCAGCTGGTCCTGCTCCTGCAATTAATACATGATAGTTTGGAATGGTCATAAAACCACCTTTTTTTACATTAATGTAAGGACATCACACAAATCCCCTAATTTAGTATAAAAAACAAAATATGCAGGTATCTATTTATATTTTTTTGATCTCAATTTATTTCTTAATATATCGAGAAAATCGATATTTTATCCTCTAACAAATATTTTTATACAAATTCTCTGATTATTGTATTAAAAAAAATTTTGATTTACTATGGCTATATTTCCTGTAGAATTAGAATGTGTGTTTATACCCTCGGTATTTTTAATTCTATCAATATACTTGATCAAAAAATTCAGGTTAGGTAAAAAAGCTACTGCCTTTAGAATTGTAATTTGGAACGCAATTGGATACACGGTGATTCTTTTAATGTCAGTTCTCGTTCTTGAGGGATTCAAGTCCGATCTCATACCTACATTATTAATTTATCCCCCTGCGCTTATAATGTTAGGTGTCATTTTCAACTTGACTGTGAAAACAATTACGACACAAGAGAAGACGATTAAAGACCAGTCAACCAAATTGCTCAAAGTATTGGAGACAAGTTCAGACGCATCAGTAAATGTCTCGAATATTGCAACTGAACTAGCTGCTAGCGCCTCAGAAGTTAATGCTGCAGTTGAAGAAATAGCAACTACTACTCAAGATATCTCAAGAAAGGCTCGAGAACAAGTGAATTCGTTAATAAGAGTACAAGAAAAAGCAACTAATATTAGAAACCAAACAAAAAATGTAGTTTCTTTTAGCAAGGATATTGAAAAAATTATGATGCTCCTTACCAACATTTCGGACCAAACCAATTTATTGGCTTTAAACGCAAGTATCGAGGCTGGAAGAGCGGGAGAACACGGAAGAGGATTTTCTGTTGTAGCAGATGAGGTTAGAAAATTGTCCGAAGAATCAAAGAGTTCCATTGCAAACACAGCAGTGCAGGTTGAAAACATATTGGATCTCATTAATTCAACGGGAACATTGATTGATGAGATATTTTTAGAAATTAATAGTTCCACGCAAGGGGAAAAAGAAACTGCCTCGGCCATGGAAAGTATCTCTTCCTCAACGGAAGAACAGACAGCTTCAATGCAAGAGATTGCGGCTACAGCTTCTAAGCTTGGCAACCTGGCAGAAGATCTAAAAAATAGATTAACTATTGGAAAATATAAAAATTAAATTGTTTTTTTTTTTTGTATTTATATTTTATGAGATTAATGATATTACTACATTAATCCCTTATTTACAATCTCTGAGGATCTATATTTTTGCCATAATGCTAAAAAATTTTTTAAGTTTTCGTCTGAGAGAAATATCTTGTCTCTTAATTGTCTCTTCTGTTTTAGCATTAATAAAAACTTTTTTGTTAAAAATTGATCATATATGTTTCCAAGCTCTTGGGGTTTGTCTTCGTTTTCGGACTTCTTTATTGATTCGATTGCAAATTTTCCAGACATCATTGCATATGGAATACCTTTACCACTTATAGGGTCTACCAAACCTCCAGCATCTCCTACTGCAAATACATTTTCGTTGAATAGAATTGGTCTTAATCCAACTGGAATGAGGTGGTGCATTTTAAGTTGAAGTGAAGAATTTTTTAAAGCTAACTTTACAAGGGGCATCATCGTGAAATTATTAAATTCGTCACGAGCGTTTTTAACAAGATTTATTTGGTTACCCCAGCCAACAGTAATTATATCTTCCTTTGGAAAAAGCCAAGAATATCCAATAGGAAAAAAATTCTTACCAAAAAACAAGTGAAGGGTTTCAGAACCTAAAGTTTTGGATATATATTCAGTTGATGTTTTCATTTCATGGGTTGTCGTTACGCATATATCAGAACTCTTAAAATATGGCCATTGCAATATTTTGAGTGTATTCGATACGGCTCCATCAGCTGCAATTATATATTTTGCTCGAAATTTATTATTTTTAGTAATAATTTCATAATTTTCACCTAAATTGATTATATCAAGCAATTGCTCGCTATCGTGAAATATTGCACCGCTATTTATTGCTCGATCAAGTAAATACTTATCAAATATACTTCGCCAAACTACCGCTCCTTTTCCATTTTTCGTATAAATCTCTCCATCTGAATGGTGTAATTCTAGCTTTTCTATGGATCGAGCTATTTTATCGTCTGGATATCCGATTTTATCGACTAAATCGAATGCTATTGCTCCTCCGCAAGCTTTATATCTTCCTTTTTCTCCTATTTTCGCTTTATCAATGACGCAAACCGAATATCCATGCTCTGCTGCTGTTTGAGCGGCGATGGAACCGCCTGGACCTGCACCTATAACAAGAATGTCAAATGAGATATTGTAATCGCGCATATTAATCGTAATTTATATAATAGAACATTCTAAAAGTAATTTTCTTAAAAAATCACATTAATTCAATGTTAAAAGATTTTGAAAATAAACAAAAATGGTATTTGCTTTATATTGTATATAAAAATAATCTCTATTTAAACGATTTTATAATCCATCAAAAAATCCCTTGACTTTTGTATCTGGTTGTTCGTTAAGTAATTTATCCAAATTGATGGAAAACGAATCAAGTAAATATCTTATTGCCTCGCTTTCTTCGTACATGTGTCCTATAAAGGTATTAATAAACAAATTTTTAATTTTTTCGAGAAGCTGGAACATTTTTTTTTGTTTAGCGGTTGATGTAGCTTTAATTACAAACGAAATTTCTGAAATTCTATCCTTGGTAAAATATAGCTTTGAAGTTCCCAATCGAGCTTCTTTCATCTCTTCTTCTCCCAACTCTCGAGCCAGCGATTGAAAAGCCGAGACAAATCCTGATAATAATTCTTTATCGTTTTTTCCTAGCGACTCATAATCATTTCCATAAGGAAATATTACTTTACCCTGTTTACCAACGACAAATATCCCTTCGATACTTTTCATAACGAGACAGAAAATGCAATTTATTGATAAATATTGATTTTAATTGTGCATTTTTTATAAAAATTAGTTTTCTAAATTTAAAAATTGAATTAATATCCAAATTTAGGAATGGAAGGAGAATTTTAACTTAAACGAAAACAAATTCAATAAATAAAAATCTGTTGGAAAATTAATTATTTAGATTTTCATTATAAATTAGCAATAAATTCTTCTTTCGAAACATCTGAATAAATCTGCTCAAATTCCTTATCTGAGAGAAAGCCCTTTTCAAATAAGATTTGTTTTATTCCACGAATAACTTTTCCCGCCATATTGTTTTCTAAAGCTCTTTCCTCAAGTCCCGCGATTTTCTTATTAAAGTCCATGTGTTCATTTGTTTTTCTCGTAAGATTAGCCCTTAATTTATCTATCATTTTTAGTTGGTCTTGAATGGTGATTTCGAGCCCATCATTAACCATTTTAGTCCGATTTTCGCTTTCATTTAGATCCTGCTGGAGTTCCTCAATTTCTCTATTTTTTTGAGCAACTTTTTTCACCAGATCGTATATAGCACTTTCGATCTCATGTTCTTTTTCGGCTTTTAATTCTGTTAACTTGGAATCTAATTCGATATTTTCTTTTTGGAGCTTGATCAAGCTTTTTTGCAAGTTAGCATTCATAGTCTTTAAAACATCTTGCTCTTTTTTTGCCAGATTCATCTTTTTATTTTGTTCTTGAAGATCAATTTGAACATGCTCTAGTTTATCTCCTCTTTCTTCAACTTGGGTTTTTAACAAATTATATAGTTCTAATACACTATCCAAATGTTCACTGGTTTTAAGCGAAAAAATTTGATCTTTGACGATCTTTGCGTTTCTGATATTCAATTCTTTCCGAAGTGACACGACTTCTTTTTCTAAAGCATCGATCTTAAGCCTTATATCCACGAGAACTTTTCCTTCAATTTTCTGACGTTCGTTCGGCTTATTTTGAGCCTTTTCCCAATCAATAGAAATATCTTTCACCTTTACGATTATTTACTATTAAAATAATGTGCACTTACATCCTTAATAAAATTGAATTTTTGATACAACTATTTTTGGATTCAGTATGTAATTATGATCGTAAATATTTAAAACTTTGTAAAAGATTTATCCTCTTTTGAAAAATTATGTCTAAGAACGCTTGAAAATAAGAATTGGACGATCAGAATTCTATTTCTTGTTGCATTAATAATTTAATCAAATGAAATCGTTAAAAATTGATAGATTGAATTTGTTTTTCCCATTGATATAAGTCTCCTAATAAAATTCTTTTTTTTCGATTGTTTTTTAAAATATTTAAGCGATTCACATTAATCAACCACATGCAAGCCTGCAACTCGTGTTTTAAGGTTTTAATTTCTTTTATTGTTCCAGTTTCAGATCCTTTTTCCAAATCGTTCCAAGACGAAAACAAGAATTTACTCGCAAAACCTGCTATATCTGCGCCTAATATGATACTCTTTGCAATATCTACTCCTGTTTTTAAACCCCCCGTGGCAATAATGGGCAAGCTTGAAATAGTTCGAACAGATAAAATACTTATAGGTGTTGGATTGCCCCATTCTCTAAAGAGAACCGCTGGATTTCTTGTGTATTTTTCGTTAACCTTGTTGCTTCTATAATATTCAATATCTGCAAAGCTAGTACCGCCCGCACCTCCCACATCAAATCCATTAAACCCAAGTTCTTCCAACTTTTTTGTCGATTCGATATCGAATCCTGAGCCAACTTCTTTTGCAATGATGGGAATTTTGGTACTTTTTCGTATTTCTAAAAAATTCTCTTCAAAGTGTTTGTACGATATATCCCCATTATCCTGCAATAATTCGTGTAAAGGATTAAAATGTACTGCCATTACATCTGCCTGTATCATATCAATGCATTGCAAGAAGAATTCTGGTTCAAAATAGGGTTTACTGATTTGCCCAATACCAATATTTCCAATAATTGGGATTGCGGGTGCCACATCTCTTACAATTTTAAAGGAATTCGCAAGGTCTGGATCTTCAATTCCTGCTCTCTGGCTTCCCACGCTCATTATTATTTGTTCCTGTTCTGCGGCAGTAGCTAAAATTTTATTGATCTTTCCTGCTACAGGATGTCCGCCCGTAATTGCCGAAATGCATATGGGTGCTGAAATTTTTTTTCCAAAAAAAGAAGTAGAAATATCTATTTCTCCAAAATCAAATTCTGCGTATGGATGATGGATTAACTTAATGAATTTAAAATAGTTTTCAGCGTGTTGGACATCGTGCTCAATTGGAATTTTCATATGATCCAATTTTCTATCCATGATCTCAGAGCGTTTTTTATCATGCATGTTTGAAAAGTTCTTATTATTATTACAAAAATTATAAATTACTCATTACATAAAATATTTGTACAATCTACTTCTTGATTCATTAATGCTTCTAAAATGTATTCTTCCTTGAGACCATTGACAAGCTGAACTGGTACATTTAGATCACATATTTTTTTGATAAAATCGATCTTTCCCTTGATTCCTCCTGTAACATCTATTTTTTGTCCCAAGTCTGCTAACTCAAGGGAATCTAAATCCCTAGCAACACATTCATTTAGCAATACATGTCCATTTTTATTGTTTTCGTCCTTCACATAAATGCCGTCAGTTTCCATCGTAAAAATTACTTTTGATACTTCGTGTTCAATCAAGCCTGAACATAATAAATATATTATCTCATCTCCTGAAATGATCGAGAATGAACCTTTCTTGTCAAAGATCACGTCACCATAAAGAATTGGTGTTAAACCTAGCTCTAATATTGTCTCGATAATGTCTTGAGAATACATGAACATGTCATTACCATTCTTTATGAAAATACTTGATGATTGAATTGTTATCGCAGGATACTGATTTTCTATTAAAATATTCACTAAATAAGAATTAAAATAATTCATTGATTGGTGTGTTTCTGCCACACCTAATATTTGGTCTGATATTGAAGAATTTAATCCTCCTGAAATTTGATATCTTTTTGCTGGTGGATGTCCAAAGGATCCTCCTCCATGAATGACAATGATTTTTTTATTGGCTTTAATTAATTGACTGAGAACATTTTTAACCACGTCCTCTCTTATGGAATATGGTTTACTTTTATCAGTAAGGAGGCTTCCACCGAGTTTTAAAAGAATAACATCCTTTTTCAATGTACATCCTCATCCAATCAATGTTTTCCAAACTTCGTACCCCTCTTGCTCGACGGCAGTAGCAATCTTGTCCTGCAAGTTTTCTGAATTTGCTAATGCTATGACTAAACCCCCTCGACCAGTTCCCGTCATTTTAGCACCAATCGCTCCCTGTTTCAAACATATTTCAACTAATTTGTCGTTAATCTCTCCTGATACAGTTATGTCTTGAAGTAATTCGTGGTTTTGATTCATCAATTTACCAATTAAATGAGTGTCCCCTTTTAATAACGCTTCTTTTGCATTTCTTGCTATTGCTTGATATTGAGTAAATATATTGGTAAATTTTTCAGGATTTTCATCTTTTAATCGTTTCACCTCAGCAACTACTTCCGTTGTTGATGCTGTAATTCCCGAGTTTGCAATAACTAAAGGAATTTTATTAGGTGCTTTTAGAAGGTCCATTGTATTGCTTCCGCCGTTTAAATTTTTCACGAACCAAATCAAACCTCCATAAGTTGAGGCGGTATTATCGATTCCTGAGGGTGTACCGTGATAAGCCTTTTCCCCCTCGTAAGCAGCTTCGTTAATTTGTTCGTCGTTAAGATCAAGATTAAAGGCATCATTTAACGCTCGCGCAAGTGAAGTACATTGTGCTGCCGAAGCACCAACTCCACTTGCAGCGTATAAGTCTCCTTCGAATGTAATATCGATTTTTTGATTTTCGGTGTCTATATTCATGTGTTTTATGACATTCTCAATCGATTGCATTGCTTCGTCATATTTGGTTTTTTTATAACCAGGCGTTGCTGGTCTATCGTCTTTCACATTCCAACCGCTCCCTTCGCTTAGTTTTACCTTGGCTAATGTGTAGGATCCAAGAGCTGAAGCTATTGCGGGAAGACCGTAAACTACAAAATGTTCTCCAAAAAGGATGGTCTTACCATATCCTATTCCACTTCCTTCTTTATCTGACATCGTTCTAAAATGAAAATGATTATTATAGTGGATTTTTATAAAATTCGATTTGTAATAAATCTTTCTTGAGCTTTTTGCAAAAAATAAAAAAAGTGTTTGATTAAAATTTTAAAAGAAAATATTATTATAATTCTACTAATCCATCTGTAGCGTTAACTTGAATTTTCTGCCCTGTCTTGATGTTGTTTATATCAATCTTGTCAACGCACGGAATCTCGCTAATGATACATCCTACCGCTATTATCGTGTCTATTTCTTTATTTACAATTGCTGCTGGAGCAGTATTATTCTTTTTCATTCGATACATAGTATACGATCCTACCGTTGATCCCTTTCCCGAGGGGAAGACTAAAACTTTTCCGGTAATTGATTGGCCTTCTAATTCGTGACCAACTTCTACGACAGTGCCTGTATCTGGGTCTACGCCTCCATAAAAAGATATTCCGTCCTTAGTTACGATAGCCTCCGCTTCTACCGTTCCTTTGTATATCTTTCTTCCTATAAGTTTCATTTTATTGCCTCCTCAATGCATTCTTGTATGGTTCCAATTTTCACCTTGAATTTATTTTTTGCCCGTCCGTAATAACAAGCTTTCGCAGAATCAACCATGATTCCCTTGAATCGTCCCTTGATAGGAGCAACAACACAACATGTATCCGCTGCAAATTTTGCACCTGCCTCTTCAATAATTTTTGAATATCCTGCTTGATCAGCAATTTTTTTTGTAGGTCGTGCTGTAGTAATCCAAAATTCCTTTTTCACTTTTTTTCCTTCTAAAAGGCTCGCTATGGTTGCAATCTCATATAAAGAAGCGTGAGGGCAGCCAATACTCACGAAATCGATTTCAATTTCAGTATCCGTTAGTTCAGATCGGGCTTTATCCATTTCAGTTTGTGAAACATCTACTATAAGATCGCTTGGTTTCTGATACTTGTTATATTCGGGAGTAATGCCTTCCATGTGAAACATTGCGGCACCACCATAGGTTGCCAATGACGCGCAAAAAGATTTGAGTTCTTCTATAGTTGCCGAAGGAATGCCCGTGATGTAAGGAATTTTCTTTCCAAGTTCAACTAATTTATCACCAATGAACTTACCAAGAATTCCAAATTGGTCTGTACCGCTCACTGAAGCCTTTACATTTACGAGAACCTCGCCATGCCTGTTTTCATCCAAATGATATCCATAACAGGGTGTTTTTCCGGTTAGCGCTGATGCCAATGCGCTTGGACCGCCTTCTCGATTTGTTCTGGCACCAATTACAGAATTGGCATAACAAACTGCGCTACTTTCTGCCCATGCCAAGTGTTGGCCGAAATGTGGGCTATTTCCGATCAAATAGGGTGTGCACGAACAAGTAGTAACGATTCCCATTTTAGCGAATGCGTCTATCGCTCGATTTTGGTTTATTGCAAAATTTTCATTGATACCTAACGCTTGCCAATTTTCTCTATCCATTCCAGCAGGATTAAGTGTTGTTAAAACCTTAACTTTACCGTCTTCGGCCATTTCGTTTAAAAACTCTAATCCTGCCTCGTCAAGATTGGCGTATGAAACTCCTGCGATTTGAACTCCCGTTACTTCGACCATTGAATCGGCTTCAAATATCTCACCTAAAGTAGTCAGAATCTCCATTGATTTTTTTGCGGCTTTTCCACATTTTCCATCAAGCATTTCTTGATCTTCTTGAGTTAATTTCATATTTTTGAACCTCTTTTAATTAAAATATTTGTCTAAATCAACTTTAGGAAATTCTGCAAGATCAAAACTCTTTCCCTTGGCTATTATTGGTTTTGTCAAATCAAATCCAATTTTTGTGGTCAGCTTAGTACCTGGTTCTGCACTCGGATCGAGACTGCTTCCAGGTTCCTTGTCTTTCACAATCATTTTCGTATCACCTTGAAATCGCGTGGCCATTGCCCATTCAACCGAAAGTGGATCGTATATATTAATGTCTTTGTCAACAATAAAAACATGCTTACAACTTCCATGACCTGCAAAAGCTCCGGTAATGGCTTTTCCTCCATCTTCCTCTGATTGCTTATCGATCTGAACGATAGCGTGCAACCAAGAACACCCTCCTGGATTTACATTAACATCAAGGCATTTCACTCCCGTTTCGTTTACTTTAGTATAAATGGTTGGTTCTCGGGGCATTCCCATCAAGATCTTGTGTTCTAAAGCTCCAGGGAGTAGTGCTTGCCAAATTGCATCTTTTCTATGCGTAATTTTCTTAACTTCGAAAACTGGTTCCTCTCTCACTACATCGTATGTTTCTGTTAAATCAACGAATGGTCCCTCAGAATGCTTTTCTTCCATGTAAACCCTTCCTTCGAGGACAAATTCTGATTCTGCAGGGATAGTCAAATCAACCGAATTGGCTTTTACTGTCTTTATTGGCTCTAAAGCATTAGCTATGGTTAATTCGTCAACTCCAGCCTCAACAGAAGTTGCTCCCGCTATTAAAATGTTTGGTGAGTTTCCAATACAGAAGGCTACTTCTAATTCCCCATTTTTCTTTAAGAATTGGTGGAAATGCCTCCCTGCAACTATGCGCGTGGCGAATTTATTTTTAGAAAATTGCATTGCTCGATGGAAATCCATATTTTGTCCGAGGTCTGGATCTCGAGTTATGACAACCGCAGAACTAATGTAATTACCGCCATCTTTTTCGCAGTGATATAAAATCGGTATCGAATCTAAATCAACGCTTGGTTCTACTATTTCCTGACAGGGTGCGCTTGAAACCAATTCAGGATCTGAACGTTCCTTAATGGCTTTAGAAAGCATGGGGATGAGATCTGCAGGTGTTACTCCAAAATAAGAAGAAATTGCATCCTTTGTACAAAAAAGATTTCCTATAACTCGAAATTTTGATTCTTTAACTTTATTAAATAAAATCGGTGTTGGCTCCATTGCTTTTAGAATCCCTGAAATTTCCAAGGTTCTAGACACGTCTATATCGACTTTTTTCAAAATTCCTTGCTTGTCAATATTTTCTAAATGTTCTCTAAATCCCATATAGTTCCTCTCAATTTATAAATTTATAACAATACTAAGAAAAGTATGTTGTATCTTAAATTGATATAGTTATATGAAGGGTAATTTTTAATAGTTTTTTGAAAAATTGCCTTAGTTTAGAGCTAGAACTTATTTTAAATAAACAGAAAAAAGAGAAAATTCAATAATAAAAAAAATGATTGTTAAAAAATATGATTAACAGGAATGTACATTGGAATCCAATTTAACAAGCCAACAGCTGTATATGATGCGTTTGATTCGTCTTGAGGAAATACTCGTCTCATTTCGTATTCCAAGATGCTTCCTTTTTGAGTCGTATGTGCAACTCGTACTAAACCATCTTTGAGGAAGCTCGTATCCATTTTATCAGTATGAACTAAATCGTCAGATTCCAAGACGGCATATAGTGGAAAGAATCTCGTGTGGAATCCCGAATGTCCTTTTGGACAATAATTTAAGCCCTTGACATCGGGGATAATACATCCCTCGTCGCAGAAGTGAAGAACAAAACCTCTATGAGCGTTGTCTTCGTGTTCTGTTATTCTTCCTAAGACGAAATCTGGTTTTTTTGCACCCGTTTTCCACATCTCGTAATCATGCACGCTAGCTCTCGTCTTGTTTTTGATAAAATCATTTACCTTGGGCCCTAAATCAATTACATCTTTAAATGTTGGTTTAACTTTTAACAGACCCGAAATGCAAGTCGCACCAGAGCCGTAAGATCCGAAATAAATTACATCGTTGTCTCTTGCGTGATTTTCAAGAATATAACAAACTTGAGCCCATACGGATGCGTTATACATGTTTCCAAAATGCATTGGTACTTTTAAATGAGGTAATACTCTCCCTTTAACATTAGAAACTACCCAATTTGAAAAGCTCTCCAAACTATCAGACGATAATCCTTTTTCCTTGAGTCTAAGATAAAGATATTCGGGTACGACGCTAATATCTTGTAGCATTTTATCAAATTTTGTAAAAATTGAAGTCGTAAAATCATCCTTATTTTCTTTTGATAATAATTTATTCAAGTTATTAACCCAACGCTTTTCTATTATTTGCTGCACGCTCTTTAATGCTAATTTAGAAAATGGGGCGTGAAATGCGTAGAAATCTGCGTAAAAGTCTCCAATCTGATTTATTAAATCGTCATAAGCACTTAATTGAAAATTTAAATATGTATCAACAGAATAATGACCAAAAACTTGTGCGTCTTGTTCGTAAGCAGGTCTAAAGAAATCGTTTACATTTCCGGAAACCTTTCCAAATTTCTTGCTAAATAACGCAACGCGAGGATTCTTCGATATGATTAAGGCAATTGCTCCAGATCCCTGAGTTGCTTCGCTTGGAGACCCAATTGAGTATGAGGAAATGTCAGCATTAATAACGAGTGCTTTAGAAATTACATCTTTTTCGATGAGTGCAACTGCATTCAGTAAAGCTAATGTTCCACCCGCACACGCATTATAAATATCTTGAGTAATTGAATTTTTAGAGATTCCTAATAATTCAGCAAAAATATTAGAAACAGACTTTACGGCGTATGTTACTGTTTCCGTACCAACAAAAACAGCGTCTATTTCTTTAGGATTAATGTTTCCTCTTAATAAAGCGTAATAACCCGCTTTTAAACCTATAGAAATGATATCCTCATCTACTTCGGGAAGTCGCATTTCTTTTAAAAGCAGGCCTTTCTTGAATTTATCGGGATCGACATTTCTCTTCTCAGCAAGGTCGCCAATATCCATATAATGTCGAGGTGCGTAGAATGCAATAGAATCGATTCCGATATTCGTAAACAAATATTCGTTTCCCATCATGATGAAATTCACAGGGATGTGCTATTATATTAGGTATAAAATGAGAGTTAAATTTTTCGTTTTAATAAGAACCTATAATGATCTTTTACTTAAAAGAT
>JAEOUI010000209.1 GCA_016839425.1 Promethearchaeota archaeon | reverse complement strand
TATTCCATTGAATATTGCAGAGCACGATGATCTCCATACCATCGGTGGAACATTCCTGTATACTAGCAGGACAAATCCTTTTAAAGAAGTCAGTAAGGCAAAAACGGACGATGAAAAGGAGCAAATTAAAGAGAAAGTCGCAAAAGAGATGGTAAAAAAATTCGATGAACTCGGTATTGATGCCCTCATCGTTATAGGTGGCGACGATACTAACGGTGTTGCGGATGCAATGCATAAATATACGGGGGCAAAAGTAATAGGGTGCCCAAAAACCATTGATAATGACCTATCAGGAACTGAATTCACATTTGGGTTTTGGAGTGGAGCACAATTAGCATCTGACTCTATGGATAACCTGACAACAACTGCGCGCTCGCATCAAAGAGTCTTTGTGGTAGAGATTATGGGAAGAGACGCGGGTTTTTTAACTTTATATAGCGGATTATCAGCAGGAGCAGACATTATTTTAATACCAGAAACGCCTTTTTCATTGGAAAGAGATGTCGTTAATGTGCTTAAGAAACGAGTAAACGCAGGTTATAAATATCACATTATAGCATGTTCAGAAGGGGCAAATCCAGATTCAGAATCTCTTAAAAATGATTTTAAAACCATATCACAAGAAACAATTGATAAGCTTCCAAAAGATGCTTTTGGAAACCCCGTCTTACCAGCCCTGAATATGTCCCAAATTTTAATCGAAGAACTAAATTTAAGAAAAGATCTCAAGGAAGAATTTTCTAAAAATAATGTCGATTACGAGTGTCGTAGCGTTGTTTTAGGTCATACAATGAGAGCCGGACACCCAAATGCTTTTGATAGAATCTTGGGATTACGATTTGGGTTAGCAGCAATGAAATTAGTGATTGAGGAAGATTTTGGAAAAATGGTCTCGCTCAAAAGTAATGAAATTGTTTCCCTTCCATTATCCGAAGGCGCAGGTAAGAAATACATTGAAAAGAACAGCGATCTTATTGAATTACGCGATCTCATGACTAAAATTCGATATTTATCAAAAAATAAATCCTAATTTTTTTTCTATTTTTTATATAATTTTAGGGGATTAAAGAAAAATTAATCTGAAATCATCCATAATGTTTTTCTTCTTCGGCATCAGAATCGATAGCGTCCTTTTCCACATCTCTTCCAAGCCATTTTTCGCTCAGAATTTCGTCGTAATATTCTTTTTGTATGATAGCAGACATTATTTCAGATGTTCCCGTCCATATCATTGAAAGCCGGGTGTCCCTCAGAAGACGTTCTAATGGATACACTGTAGTGTATCCAATTCCCCCCATTATCTGCATTGCTTTGTTCACTACCTTCCAGCAAGCTTCCGTCGCAAATTTTTTTGATTCCGAGACCATCCTTCTTTGTAATTGAGGAGGAGCTCCACTATCTATTAATTTTGCGGTATTTAATACTAAAGATCTGGCGGCGTCTAATAAAGTAATGCTATCGGCAATTGTAAAATTTACAGCTTGAAAGTTTTTTATTACTTGACCAAAAGCCTTTCGTTTCGAACTATATTTTGTAGCTATTCTTAAACATGCTCGAGCTGTACCAAGAATGCCTGCTGCACTAGTCATTCTTTCGGGAACCATCATTTGGTAAAATATTTTTCCTCCAGCACCTTCCTCGAGAATTATGTTTTCTGAAGGAACTTCAACATCCTTAAATTTCAATCGCCCAGCACCACCACCTCGCGTTCCCATAAGACCATAAATATATTCCGTGTTAACATTTTCGTTCTTTTCGACAATAAAAAGGCTAATAGATTCGTGCGGTCTAGCTTCTTGGTCTGTTTTTGCGTATACGAGAAAAAAGTCAGCTCCTTCAGCTCCTACTACGAACCTTTTTTCTCCATTTAAGATATAGGAATCCCCCTCTCGAATAGCAGTTGTTGTTGCTCCAAAAAAATCAGAACCTCCTCTTGGTTCCGTTAACGCCTCTGCAGCAAAAATTTTTCCTTCACATAAAGGTTTTAAGTATTTTTCTTTTTGTTTTTCTGTCCCAAAAAAATGTAATGCTTCGCCGCAAATGCTTGGGAGACTAAAAAGGCACCCTAAAGCCATTCCTAAAACACCAATCTCTTCAAGTGCAATTACTTCTGCTTCCCAGTTTAGACCCCTTCCTCCATATTTTGTTGGAAAACGAAGACCAATCAACCTTCTTTTTGCTAATGATCGAATAAAATCATGGGGGTATTGGATCTCGTCCTTATCCATTTGCTTGAGTAAGTTATGGGGAACCTCCTCTTTTACAAAATTACGAACCTCGTCTCGCAATAATATATTTTTTTCGTCTAATAACAAATCAAACATCAAATTTCAACTCACATTATTAACTAAAATAAAGTTATCATTGGGATCATCTTATGTTTATCGAAAATTTTAATTTTTATAAATCAATTAGAATGATATCGTGTCTAATCAATATTTCCGCATATTCACTCTCACGCCGTGGGATGGTCTTAAATCTGATCAATTGACACAAGTAACCCTCTTATCACTAAAAAGCGTTTTCAGTTCCTTTCCTATTTTGGAAAAGAGCTTTTTTGATGACCTCATCTCAAACACTTACAATCAATCACATTATACTTGGAATCCTACTATAAAACGCATAATTGGACCAAATAATGAAGATTACGACATTTCCTCTTTTAGTTTTATTTGGGCTATAGACAATGAAGGAAGAACCTTTCAATTCTTATTTCAAAAAATTGAATCAACCAAGAATATCTCTCAAGGAGTATTGGTTGCTCTCGCTCCTCCCGAACTCGCAAAGTTATTTGCTGTTCACGAAAAAAAAGCCATCCTTCGAACTCTTTCGCTATTGAACGCACCTAATAAGATCAAATTTTTAATGATTTTAGGTCCAAAAGGAAAATCATTAATAGAAGAAAAGCAAGTATTTCAATTTGAAAAGAGTAGAGAAGCCAAGTTTATGGATGCCCTCAAAATAGCACCAAATCTTAAAGGGCAATGGTTTCCAACGGTAAATCTTCGTTGTGTGAATTGTAATTATGAAGTAAAGACTTTACAAAATTATTCGATTGTAGGATTAGGAAATATCATATGCCCACAATGCGGATCGAATAAGTTGAAAAATGCATGAATTGTTCAAAAAATTAGATTTTTT
This sequence comes from Promethearchaeota archaeon, assembly GCA_016839425.1. The sequence continues at coordinate 1,917 of JAEOUI010000209.1, read as the reverse complement.
TTACTCGTTTCGCCTTTTTTTTGGATAATTAGCAAAAAGACGATTATACATGTCGTAAAATTTATCCAAGTTTTCATCCTTAAAAATATACGGTTCTCCTATTTGGAGGGCGCCCCAATACATTTTAGCTAATTTTTCTACGAGTTCTGCAAATTTTATTGCGTCAATTACGGATTTACCGCAAGCTATTACGCCATGATTCGAAAGGAGGGTTGCGTTCTTGTCACCCAAGCTATTAAGAGCGCTTAAACCGATATCTTCCGTGTGTGCTTCAGTATATGGAGCTAGATCAACCGATCCCCCAAGATATACAATTTGTTCTTCCATTATTATGGGAATATTTTTTCTGGCAATCGAAAGAGTCGTTGCGAAAGGAGAATGGGTATGAACAACGCAACGAACTTTAGGTCGGGCTTTGTATATTGCAACATGTAACTTGACTTCTGTTGAGGGTAATTTTCCCTTGCTGATTAGGTTTCCCTCAAAATCAATATGTGATATTTGTTCTTTCGTGAGGGTGTCGTATTGATTTGCAGTAGGAGTAATAAATATTTCCTCTTTCCTTCCATTCCTTATGCTAATATTTCCTTCGTTATTCTCACATAAACCTTTTTGGTATATTTTTTTTGCTCCTTCTACAACTTCTGATCTGAGTAAATCTTCTTTATCACTTACCATAATTATTAATTTTTTTTTTGAAAGAAAAACTTTTCATAATTCTTCGTCCACTCCTTATTTAAAAACAACCTAATACTTAGTTCAACTAGTATTTTAATCCGTTTTAAATAGATTTCGAAAAATGACTAAGATTATCTTTCATTGCGATCTTGATTGCTTTTTTGCTGCGGTTGAGATGTTATACAATCCCCAATACAAGAATTTACCCGTGATAGTTGGAGCCGATCCTAAAAAAGGGAAAGGGCGAGGTGTTGTAAGTACGTGTTCCTATGAAGCAAGAAAGTTTGGCTTGCGGTCTGCTATGCCCATTTCTAAAGCGTACGAATTATGTCCGCATGGAATATTTTTAAGACCTGATTTTGAAAAATATTCATGCATTTCGAAAAATGTAATGAATATCTTAAAAGAATATTCTGAATTATTCGAACAAGCGGGTTTGGATGAGGCATACCTTGATGTGTCTGAATATTGCCAGGATATGAACGAGGCTAAAATATTGGCAAAAAAAATAAAAAACAGAATTTTAAAAGATATCGGAATAACTATTTCGATCGGATGTGCATCAACAAAATCAATCGCAAAAATTGCTTCAGATCACAAAAAACCAAATGGTATAACAATTGTACCTCCGAAATATCAACTTCAATTTCTAAAAAACATGGACCTTACAAGAATTCCAGGAATTGGAAGAAAATCAAGAATTTATTATGATAAAAAAGGGATATCATCTATAGGAGATTTACAGTGTCTTGAATTAAAAGAAATCAAGAATATGTTTGGAAAAAGCGGAATATGGGCTTGGAGAGTATCGAATGGACTTGATAATAGGGAGGTTCAACAAAATAATAAGTTGAGAAAATCAATAAGCAAGGAAAGAACATTTTCAAGCGATATTAGGGATCCAAATTTGGTGTTATCTATGTTAAAAGAAATCAATAATAAAATTCATGATAAATTAGAGCGAGAAGAATTATATTATCGAAATGTCACTTTAAAAATACGATTTGAAAAGTATATTACACGAACTCGTTCCCTGACCCTGCCTTTTCCTATATGCAATAGAAATGAGGCATTCAGTATTATTTTAGACTTATTAAAAAAGGGTAATAATCCTTTAAACAATATTAGGTTAATTGGTCTCAAGTTTGGAATTTTAACACGAAATATAACTAAAATACAACAAACACTCTCCCCTTTCCTCGCTCAAATACCTCAAAATTTATAAATAAATTTTGTTAC
>JAEOUI010000208.1 GCA_016839425.1 Promethearchaeota archaeon | reverse complement strand
GCTTGCGTTTCTTTTAAAAATTTAATAGTATGTATCAATTCTTCAACGCGATCAGCATTATATAGCTTTTCCAAATCAGTTTGAACATCTTCATTGTTTAGAGCCTTGCTTGTTATTTTTTCCCATTCACGGAGCGATTTTTCTTGAATCAATTTCGACAGGCCCAAATTATTAGCTGCTTCAATGTCTTCTGGCTTTAAGGAGTTAATGTGTTGGATTAAACGATTTTTTGCCTCTTCTAATAATTGTTCCAAAGATGTGATTTGCTGTCTATATAATTCTGATTCGTCATTAAAAAAATTCATTGCTGAATGGTATGGCTCCTCCATTTGATGTCGATTTAAATCGTCTAAAAAATCGTCTATTTCTTGTATTGCGTTTGATTCTAAGGCATTATTCTCAATTTCATCGATTAATTCTTGGAGTTGTTCCATTTCCGATTTAAATTGTTCCTCAAGGTCATTATCTTTTTCATCGCCTTCTTCAAAAACATTGCTCGAAGTTATTTTTTTATAATGAGGAAATAAAATATCAAAAGCAATCGATTTTGCGAGCGCTTGATTGTCAGGATATGATGTTACTACACTAATATCGATAAAATCGTTGGGAGTGAGAGATCCCTTGCGATAGAAACGAGACAAGATCATCTTAGGAATGGATAGAACTTGACGAGAAGAGGGGATTATAATTATGTCGGGATGATTTCTCATCCTACGAATGAATTCTAGAGCAAAATCGCATGGATCTTCGGGAAAAATGCCCATCATCCTTGCCTCTTTATAATCATGCCCCTAAAGTTTTATTAACGATTCGATCAATGACGTCTTGGGCTTTTACGCCTGGTTTGGGTTTAATACTACCTAATAACACGTGTGAAGCGATTTCGGATAAATAAACATATACAGACTCTTTTTCGGAAACATCTTTCTCTCGTTCAAGCTGTCGTTTTCGTCCTAGAAGTTTTGCAATTGCGATCCCTGCCCTTATAGATGCGGGTACTTCGATATCAACCTTGTTTTTTCTCGTTTCGTCTATTACTGAATAAATTAGTTCAAGTTCCGATTCATCAATTGCAAAATGTTCTGGTAAATTTACTCTTATTATATCCAATTCAGTTGATTTCTCTGGATATGTTAATTTAATCCAGACCTTTATCCTATCTTTTAACGCTTCAGATAACCTGTGAGTTCCAGATAATTCTTCCGGATTCATAGCACTAATGAAGAAAAAGTCTTCGTCCGCTCTTATCCTCCCTAAGTGTGGTATACTTACTGATGATTCTTCCAAGGGCTCTAGTAACGTGTTTTGTGAATATTCCGTTGCGCGATTAATTTCGTTTGCTAGAAACGTCCCCCCCTCGAGCATGGCGCTTAGTAGGGGGCCAGGATTAAATGCATCAAGCACGAATCCCTTGTTAAGCGTGATAGCGGGATCAAAACTTCCAAGAAAATGAGAGGGTTTGATGGATTCGTCCATTGTAAGCCAATAGAAATTCTTGTTTTTTTGTTCTTTTGCCCGAAGACTAGCAAAATATCTACATAATATAGTCTTACCCACTCCAGGAGGCCCCACAAGTGCGGGAAATAGCCCAGTGGCTTCAGCATCTTGTAAAAGCTCAAGAGCCTTTCCATACTGTCCAGATAATACGATAGCAATTTCCTCGTCGAATGCATCTTTTACTAATGCTCGATTAAACAATTCTTTAAAATTATTTTTATCCATCATAATAATGTTTTATAATTTTTTGGAGCTTTATCCAAACTAGATTGAAAACTATTTCGCAAACTTGAAAGACAATAATGTTACGACTATTAAAAATTTAAGGATAAACTCTAAAAAGTGATCTTCAAATTTGAATAAAATTGATTATATTGAATAAAACATAAAATATTTTTAGATTCTATAACTTTTATTATCACTAGGACTTAACTTATTCAAAGGGGCCTGTGGATTAGTAGCATATCGCTTCGTTCGCAACGAAGAGGCCGCGGGTTCAACTCCCGCCAGGTCCACTAATTATATCTACATGTTGTCCACATAATTGCAGTCTGTCCATATTAGGAACGAACCCCTGAGCAGATTATTATATAATATTTAAATATATTGATTTTTTTATTTATATGTTGAAGAGTTTATTTCTTTTTTATAATTCAAATTCTTAAATTGTTCAAATAGTCAAAAGTAAACTCTTTAACTCCTTTTATTCCTTAAAAATAAAGATAAAAGAAATTGAGGGACAAATTTCAAGAAAAGTCATTTTCAAGCATTTTAATACCTAATAAGGTAATAATCATTGAAATTTGGATTTAATAATAATCGTGAAAAGTAAATATTATTAATTTAGTTATAATGAGGGCTTGTATATATTGGATAATTTTATCTTATCTTAACTTATAATAAATGCAACAGAAAGATATTATTTTTCATTTGAGAAATATTGAAACAACTTCTAAGATTATTTAGAAATTCT
>JAEOUI010000547.1 GCA_016839425.1 Promethearchaeota archaeon | reverse complement strand
TTAAGATCTTGCGTGCTTGTAACTTGGGGAGAAGAACTTTCTGTAGGGAGACTCATTAATTTGTTAAATAAATCTTCCTCTTCTGAGTTGACACCCTGAGAGATTTCAGGCACGTTTGCTGCTTTCTCATCGAGGGACGTTTTTTCAATTAAAACCAATAAATCATTTGATTTTATATTGAGTTGAGATCTCAAGGTTTCAATCGTTAAGTGATCGGGAATCACTTTAGCCATGTGTACGATTGCTTTATTTTCAGAATCGCTAATTTCACCCCTCTCTGCTAGTATTTTAACGATATCGCTCACCTTCTTGGTATCATCTATTTCTAAATTAATTAACGTTCCTGTAAGCGAATTTTGTATCAATAAATTCATTCAAATTACCTCTAATAGTCGAATCTAAATCAGGGATCAAATTTTTTTAATTTTAAAAAAGGCATTTTAATAATCCAAATAGGATAATTACATTATATTGCTCATTATCTAAAAAGATTGAGTTGATATTTCTCATGATTTATGGATAATGGAGATAATAACGACTATGGAATGGAAAATCTTGCTTTTTTGATCCCGTTAATGGTGCTAATCATGATAAGATTAGTTCTCGCCAATTAAGGATGCGACGTTATCATAAAATACTTTTCTAAGAGTCGATTCATCAAGGACAAGGATTCTAATCTTCTGGATCTCAATGTCCGGAGATGTAGCGGCAGGCGCATCTGAACCGTATATGACGCGTTCAGCACCCATTGCTTTGATAAGGGTCATTATGCCGTATGGTATTGAACAAGAAGTTTCGAAGTAAACGTTCGGCATCCTTGTAAAAAATCGCAAGCAATTTATACAGTGTTCCATCGTATATGCCGCGTGTCCCAGAATTAATTTCAAGTCTTTATGTTTTCTCATTAATTTATAAGAATCCTTTGCTCTGATATTATCTTGGAAATAGAATCCCGTGCCAGAATGCATGAAGAGTGGTATGTCGGCATCGATGCAAAATTCGGCAAGTTCGTGCAAGTCATCTGGAACTTTCAGCATGTCAACATAAGGTTGTAATTTTACGCCCTTGAAATTATATTCATTGACATATTTTTTTAAGAGGTGCCAATCTTCATCACCAGCAATCCGTGGATTAAACCAAAAAAAACCAGTGAGCCGATCAGGGTGCTTTTTTACTTGTTCCAGTACAAATTCATGGTCATATTGTTCTTTTAAAGTAAATTTTTTCTTAGATTGCTCGAAATTATTGTCATTTTCGGTCTTTAGAATAGCACTTAAGTTTGCCTCTTGATTAAGGGTCGTGATAATTGCCCTATCAATGCCAAAACGGTCCATGTAATCTATGAGTGATTCTTCTCGCGGTTTAAACCTGCCATAAACGTGAAAATGGGAATCAAAAATACGAATATTGTCTATCATGATACTAGTAGATAGTTAACGTTGAGGAAGGAAATATTCCATTTCTAAAAAACAAATCATAAAAAAAAAATTATCTTGGTAATAAATTACATCGTTAAAAAAAGTTAACATGAAAATTGTAATTGAACTGTCTTCATAACTTTAAAAAAAATAGCTTTCTTAAGCCTTCTTAAAGTTTTTTTACTCAATCCCCATTTTTCTAGCGGAATTTTATCTCCAATAACATGAACAGCAATAACTTTGAGTTTAGATGACCAAGAAGGAAATAATTTTTTTGGGTTTTTTACACTAAATACAAAATGAGTCCAATCGTCTTTACTCTTAATTTTTCCTTGTTTGACGAATTTGTCTAATGACTTTTCTAAAAGTTTTACCAATAGATTACTAAAAATGTCGAATATGATTTCTCCTCCTCTGAAATGGTCTGCCATTTCAATAAATAATTCTTTAATTTGATGTTCGGGAAAATAGTAAATAAGTCCTCCTGCTATGAAGAAGATCCCCTTTTTTGGGTCATATTCCACATCATCAAACCAGCTATAATCAAAAATTGATTTAGCTATGTACTTATTCCGATCGGAGTCTTTGATGAATTTTTTGCGAAATTCTATTACTTCTGGCAAATCTAAATCATACCACTTGATCTTACCATTATCCACTCTAAAAAATCTTGTATCCAACCCACATCCTAAATTGATCACTGTAGTTTCGGGGTATTGCTCCAAATATTGCTTTAAACGAATATCAAAATCTTTTGCTCTTGCTAATAATCCAAGTGCAACTACTTCATTAATATATTCTTCAACTCCGGATAAATTAGGTTCAATATATTTGTATATCTCCACAGCTTTTTTATCCTCTAAAAATTCAGGGTACTTTTGAGTTAAAACAACATGCGCCCAAAATGTTGCCAACATTGTTGATGGAAGAGTTCCATCAGTTACTCTTATCTCTCTTTTTTCAATTGATATGATTTATTTCATCTGCTATCCTCTAAAAACATAATTTTTATGAATCCTATGATTGGATATCATAATTATATTTATAAAATTATTTACCGGAACTTTTTGAAAGAATTTCTATAAATTTGGTTATTTTCCTCAAAGTTAAAAACATTTGATATTGAGTACATCTATTCTTTAATGCAATTTCATGAGAAATTTAGTGA
>JAEOUI010000019.1 GCA_016839425.1 Promethearchaeota archaeon | reverse complement strand
TTCTTTCCTTTATGATTAATCGAGTTGAGTAATCGTGATCGTCAAAAAAAGTAAATCCGTTGTTTAATTGCCCTAATTTAATCGGTTTCACTAAAATCTTCTCTTCTTGCACGAACGAATCAAATTCTTCTTCTTCCGTATAGACACTACCACCACATACGATGAGTCTTTTTCTAAAAATTTCAGAATCAGGTGGATTTAATTCTGATAAAGACACTAGTACCTTATTTATTCGAATATTAGTATCTATTTTTATAAGCGAGCTTGAAATTGAATTTTTCGCAACATCTCCTTCTGATATCTCCATTGCTCGTCCTCCTCCAAGGTTTTTTTCTAATAATTCCTGAAATTCGCGAGATTTAGGATTTAGTTCATTGAGGAGAAAAACTCGATAAAACATTTTCAACTGCTTTTTCAAAATATCAGCAAGCACGCTCCCGTAGACTTGGTGCTTCAATTCGCTTTTTAAACCGTTATAAATCCAGATTTTCTTAGTGTCGTAATCTATTAGAAGAAAGACCTTCTGAGCATCTGCAAGTATGTCTTTTACTTTTTCACCTTGCGTTATTTCTCTGGTTTTAAAATATGGGTGATCTACGAGTTCCACTACTTCGAAAATCTGCATGCTATATCCATTTAAGTGTGTTTGTTTCTATAATGTAATAGGTTATATTCTTAAAAATAAATCTTATGATCTATATGGTACTAATTTTCTAAAAAACCCAAAAATATTTATGAAATTATTCACTTTCATATTCAATTTTCCTTTTTTAAACAAGAGAAAAAGATAGCATGTCAGAAAAAATAGTATACAAGCTAAACATCAGCGGTGGAAGCGAAGGCCCAGGAAAGGGCATGTCAAAACTCATTGAGATAGACGAAAAAAAGTTCAGATTTGAAGGAATGAAAATTGGCGATATCATAAAGGGCGGCATTATTGGGTTTCCTAACTACGAGTTTTTAATCACTGGTGGAAGCGATAGGAGCGGGTTTCCCATGAGAAAAGATGTTCACGGTCCGGTTAAAAAGAAAATTTTAGTGTCCAAGCGTGGTATAGGATACAAGCCTGTAAGGAAAGGTGAAAAAAAACGCAGAACCGTGAGAGGAAACGAAGTCACCTACGACATGACTTTAATCAACCTAAAAATCGTGAAATATGGAGAATCGGAATTATTCTCAAAAAAGGAAGAAGCTTCAGACTAAATTATTATATTATAGTGGTTGAGTTTAAATGGTAAAAGTAAAAAAATGTTCGTTTTGTTCCTACGATATCCCCATTGGAATGGGAATAACCTATGTCAAGAAGGATGGGTCGATTTATAACTTCTGTACTAAAAAGTGTAAAAAAGCACTTTTGGAATACAAGAAAAATCCAAGAAAAACGCGTTGGACAGGAGTTTATGGAAAAGAATAAAATTTTTCCTTCCTATTTTATATAAAAAGCAGGATTTTCCTTGAAATATTATTTATATTAAATTCTTTCTGCAATTTGATTTAAGTTTCAAAAATAATCTTAATGATTATAATAGAATTAAGAAATCAATTAATTATAAACAATAAAGTTTATTGTAAACGAGGGAACTTGAGAAGGTCGTCAATTAGATCGACATGAGCAACAATCATCCTTCGGCAACAAAAGCGCTTTATCCCTAAATCATTAAAAGCTTTGTCTGATGGTTCTCCTTTCTCTATCATATCTTTATAAGGTTGATATATATGTGCAATTAATTTTCCACAACTAAAACAACGAACAGGAATTATTATTGTTTGCTCTCCTCCTTGTACTATAGAACTTATGTTTTAAAAATTATTATAAGACGATTTCTCATCTTAAGTAATAGATATAAGTAAATATGTGAAACACCCTAAAAAAAATTTTCCTTTATTGCTTTTACTAATAATTGGATCGAAAGAATAGAAGGCATAGTTTTTTGTTAACTACTTCTTTATTTTAGTATGGGAAGATATAAGAATAATAAATTAATAAAAGGAATTTTTATTTCTAATATCTTATATTAAAGTTCAAAAAAGAATTGTTGAAATATGACAGAAAACGACGATGGCAACGGGCTAAACACAGAAGAGGAAGAGAACACTGACGAAGAAGACGAGTTGAGCACAGAAGAAGAAGAGGATATTAACAAAGAAGACGATCTTAAACTATATCTAAAGGAAATAGGGCAATTGGAAGAGGACTTCTCTGATTTGGAGGATTTAGACGAACTCGAACTTCAGGAAATGCGAGATGCAATAGATGAAGTTAGAAGGGGCGAACTTTTGGAAGTTGAAGAAAAAACGATTGAAATCCAAGAACAACAATTTTTAGAACAAGACCAAGAAATATTAATCGAAGATTTAGCTCAGGACATTCAGAAATCTGAGGAACTAGAAGTAAACGATACGGTGAATATAGAGACTGAAACCGAAAAAGCATCCATTATCGAAGATTTCTCGGATATTGGAAAAATGTCTCTTGAAGAACTTAGGGATATGAAATTAGCCATCGAAGAGGTGAAGCAGGAGGGAATAGAGTCCGATCAAAAAAAAGCCAGTAAACCTGCGTCAGCTATTGACGATATTGAAGCAAAAATCCAACAAGAATTGCTTGAGAAGAAGGATAAGAAAAAGGATTCAGTAATGACTTCCGATAAATTCCTCGAATACATTTATGACAAGCGCGATAAAATTTGGTATCACGCAATTTGGTATTTGGCTTTCGAATCAGAAGACCACATTGCTTCAAAAACTCTCCTCTACGACTTGCTCAAGGAAAAAACGAGCAAGAGTGCGATTGATCCGATCCCCGAACATCAATTTTATTTTGGTTTGGGCTACATTCTCCGGTTAAATATGAACGAGACTCAAGTAATACGATATATGAGCGGTGGGAAATTCAAAATCAACATCAATGTGAAAAAACTAAAAGAATTGTTAAAAGAAGCTGGAGAACCCATTAGCACGAGGCCTCAAATTCCCGATGAAACCAAGCAAAAGATGTTTTCTGACTTTCTAAAGGACGATTTTTCAGATATTTAATTAATAATGAGATGGAAACCTGATATGAAAGAAAAACCATCTTTACTCATAATTGGAAATTCTAATGTGGGCAAGAGTTCCATAACTCGGCTCTTATTACCAAATTCTAAAACATTTAAAGGAAAGACTGGAAAAAATCCCGGAAGTACCTTATTGATACGACCAATTGAACAACCAGACCTGCCATATAAAATCGTTGACTTGCCTGGATTTGGATATATGAAGCGATCAAGTCGAAGGCGGGAAGACCATGTAAAAAAGCAGATCGTAATTCATGTGGAAAAGCACGCAAGGGATTATTTCTTGGGTTTAGTGGTTATTAATATACTACGAATAGAGGACGAAATTACTAAATATTTTGTTAACGAAAAGGAGACCATCCCCTTGAGTTTTGAATTAATAAATTTTTTGAGCGAATTTGAGATTCCGTTGATGGTAATATTTAACAAAATAGATAAAGTGTCACAATTTGATAAAAAAAAGTTGATTTCGTTGTTCATAAAATCCGCAGCACAATACGGATTGCGCCTCGTCTCTCTTAATGAGAAACGATCGAGTGAGAATGTCTGCTATTTGGAATTTTCTGCTTTAAAGAAAACAAACCTAACTCAGCTCAAAAAAAGCATACAAGAGTCAATAAATAAAAGATAGGTTATGAAAATGAAATTTACAAATCTCAATCGGGATTTAATTAAAGAAGAATTCGTTAAAACCGTTGACAACCGGATTGCTCAGGGTTCTTCACTTATAGACGAAGAATTAAGCACGGGTTTATTTGATCTCATTGCCAAACCAATTACGCAAGGCTTTTATAATGCTTGGAGCAAGGACTCTAGAAAAGAATGCATGGAACAAGTTGATATTGTTCTTCTCATAGCAGAAAATCTCATGAGCGAAGATTTTGATGAAATCGACCTGATAACAAAATACAAACTTGAATTTAAAAATTACTTGAAAGGAGATCAATTTGTAAAAATGACTAACCACAAGCACGAAAACTATCGCAAATTAGAGACTTTTCTCAAACAAGCTTTTGTTTCTCAAATTAAATCATCTACTATTCTTCTACGAGTAGAAGAGAAAGCATGCGATTATAAAAGTTTGGTAAGAAACGCTTTTGGCACCAAAGAGGAGGCCTGCAATGTGTTAGTAGAACAATTAGATTTATACGACGAATGCTTGAGTATCATTAAAAATGACACCTCGATTCTTAAATTTCCTGCGGGAAGGAACAGGATCTTTAAAGTACTTCAAAAAGGATCGCAACAATCAAGAACGGACTTTATGAGAGATCTAGATACCACATTCAAATAATTTCGTTGGTAATTTGAGCATATTTTCCAACAATGAATGAAATATAAAATATTATTTTTCATTATAATTCTGATATATCTAATTTATTATGAATTAACAATTTCTAATAATAACTCATTGTAAATTAGCTTGGAATTTTTAATGAAGTACATTATTCTGGTTTGCGACGGAGCTGCTGACTGGCCGATTGAAAGTCTTGGAAATAGAACTGCCTTAGAAGTTGCTAATACTAAACACATGGACTGGATTGCAACAATGGGAAAGATGGGCGTACTCAGGACAGTTCATCCAAGTTTGCCTCCTGGAAGCGACGTAGCTAATATGTGCATATTGGGATATAAACCTGAAAAAGACCTCACTGGAAGGGGTCCACTTGAAGCATTGAGCGCTGGAATACCTCTCAATAAGACCGATATTGCGTTTAGATGTAATCTCATTAACATCAAGGATGGAATCATTAAAGATTATTCCTCAGGACATATTTCCACCGAAGAATCGATTTTGCTAATTCAAGAACTACAAAAAGAATTTGGAGGTAATGGTGTGGATTTTTATCCTGGTGTTCAATATCGCCATATCCTGAAACTCGACGGTAAGATATATTCTGAAAATGTCCAAACAACACCCCCACACGATCAACTCGATCAACCATATAAAGATCATCTTGTTCGAGCAATCGATTCAAACGACTTATTAGCAATTAATACAGCTCAAAAAATAAACGAATTAATCGAAAAGAGCGTCCAAATTCTTTCTAATCACCCCATAAATAAAAAAAGGCGTGAAAACGGCATGTCAGAGGCAACCCATATTTGGCCGTGGAGCGGGGGAAAAAAGCCTGATATACGCTCGTTTAAGGACAAATACGGATTCGAAGGCTCAGTAATATCGGCTGTGGATTTGATTTTTGGAATAGGGATTGCTGCAGGGCTTAAACCCGTTCATGTTGAAGGAGCGACTGGCTTGCTTGACACGAATTTCGAAGGTAAAGTCGCAGCTGCGCTAAATGAGCTTAAGGAGCGGGACTTCGTATATTTGCACGTGGAAGCCAGCGATGAGATGGGCCATGCAGGAGATATTGAGAAGAAAATTGAAGCTTTGGAATTGTTTGATTCGAGAATCGTAAAACCTATTATTGAAGCCGAAAAAATTTATAACAATGAACTTGTTATCGCTATTTTACCAGATCACCCAACACCGGTTAAAATTCGAACTCATTCGGGAGAGCCTGTTCCCTTTGCTATTTACGACCCGCGTTCAAGCACGAAAAACACCATAGAAAGAAGATACACCGAAGATTCGGGAAGATTAGGAGAATTAGGGCTCATTAAAAACGGGGAAGATTTTATGAATCTGTTTCTCAAGTAGATTTGCCCTAATCTCACGAATTTTTAATTAGGGATTTTTGATAACCGGGTCCTTTTCTCGGTCCCAATCTACTGCGAATAAGAAGTCTCGACTGACTTTATTTGAATATATTAATGGAAAATCGCTAACTCTTTGAAATTCCAAAGCAATTTTTTCCAAGTATTCGTAGCTTGGAAAGAAATCTTGCATTTCTTTATCGGACTTTAAACGATCCTTTATTAATAAGGCTTTAGCTTGAAGCGTGAAGCCCTTGATCTCGAAAAAGTTTGGTGAAGCTTGTTTTACGATCTCAGAATACTTCTTGATCAGTTGCTCGTTAATATTGTGGTCCTTGACGGCCGTGAGTCGTAATACTGTCCTACAAGATAAGGAATGGAGCATTTCAAGCGTTTTATTCAATTTTTCCCATCCTCCTCTAATTGTTGGGCGGCAGATTTTCTTATAAGATTGCTCGTCATACGCTGGAAGGGTCACATACAATTGAGAGGGAAGTACTTCAAGTTGCTCTATCTTCTCTGGTAAGGTGCCATTGGTAACGATAAAAGTCGTCATATGTCGTTTCTTAAACTCTTCTACATATTCACTCATTCTGGGATATAAAAGCGGCTCTCCATCGAGCGATATTGCTGCGTGTTTTGGGGTGAGTGCTTCGTAATG
>JAEOUI010000207.1 GCA_016839425.1 Promethearchaeota archaeon | reverse complement strand
GCACTTGATTGAGAATAATCAAATCGAACTTATCTTCCGACTCCTTAGGTTCATAATTAATGAGGTTTACATTGAGAATCTCAATGCGATCCCCCCAATTCTTTTTTAAAATTCTATTATTTGCAAATTCTATGGCTCTTTCATCAATGTCAATTGCTATAAATTTAGAATTTACATACTTTTTTGCCCAGTTTTCCAAATTGAAACCATAACCACAACCTACCTCCAAAATGAATCCACCTTCAATTAATCGCTTTTGGTGATCTGGAAAATGCTTTGAAAAATATTTTTCCAATTTAAGCGCCATTCTCGAGGTTGTTCGATGCCCATCCATAATTATACTCTCTGGGACTTCATTTCGAGCAATAAGGTCTCCTGACTTGAAATTATTAAATATCTCTTCTTGAAGTAAGGCAATCCTGTAAATACTACCATAAGCATCTCCAAAAAAGAAAGGACTTTTCGAATCAATTAGTAAATCAAAAACATAAGGGGCTGTCTTTATAGTTTTAATCTCTCTATCATTAATCTCAAAAATACCTACTTCGATAGCTGCATTTAGCCAAGCTTCTAAATATCTTTCATTCAAATCAAGACTTTCTAAAAGTTCATCTAATGAAAAAGAAATAGCTTTAAATCTCTCACGTGAAGGATTTGATTTTGCCTTTTTATTTAAATAATCAAAAATCCCTAAACGGCGCCCCAGTCCAATTAGATTTATCCTTAAAAATCCTGCCAAGCTTTCTAAACCAAAAAGCCTTGCTTGTTCCATAATCGAAACTCTTTTTACGCTTTTTTTTTCCATAATTAAAATTCGCCCAATTAGTTCTTTTAACTAAAAAGTATTGGAAATTTAGCTCTATTATATATATTAAGGGTTATTAAAAAAGGTTCTAATGATGTTTTTTGGATAATAATTCTTAATTTTTGAGCTTTTAACCAAAATCTTAATACGGTGCCTCTGAAGCTTCAGAATCTGCTCTTTAATCGCCTCTAATACCCTCTATTGTTAAATAAATAAACAACGACTACGCAACCAAAAAATAAGATTGCTAAAACTTTTGATTTGCTCATAAAGTAATTTTATGATACTAACTAGATAAGGTTAAAGAATCTAATGACATAACAAGTAAAAAAAATTAGAGTTTCTCAATCTCTATTTTATCCTTGAGCCCGAGATACGCTTCACATGATTCTCTGTCATTTATAGGACATTGTATGATCTTCCAGCATCTATATTCGTGATTAAGATAAGCAGGACATTTAGTGCGTTTTTCAGCAGGACAATTAGTTATTTGCCAACACTGAAAATATTCTCTACTAAAAAATTGGTGAAGTTCTGCAGGTAGCTTTTTCCAATCAAAATTGGTTTTTCTCAAATATTCATCTAAATCATTGGAGTTGTAGGTATTCCAGAAAAGAACCTTTTTATTGTGATTCTCTTCTTTTTTGACAAAATCGAGCATGGCAGCTAATGTTTTGCCCGTATAAGTTGTTTCCAACAAGAAACCCCGGTTTTTACCTTCTAATTCCATCATAAGATCAACAGCATTTTTGCTACTTTCCGTAACAACGCCATAATCTGATCCGAGATAATTGTAATCAATCTCAAACGAGTCCTTACTAATTGAAATATTTTGAAATTGTTCATCTTTTTTAGCTAAATAGCTCAAGACCTTCTCAAAATTTTTAATTATTGCGTTTTCATTAGCTATTCTTTTTGCACTTACAGCTATTGCTTTTACTTTTGTCTTTAATTTCAATAAATTGCATCCTACGATTAAACCTGCTGCGGTTCCCGTTGATCCGCAAGGAACAAATATAACATCGGGCTCGGGAATGATTCCATCATCAATCTGTTGCTTCAGTTCAAAGATAGCCTCTATAAAGCCAATCGTCCCAACTGAGGTGCCTATTCCCATAAATAAAGAGCCTCCTGGTAGCATTACCAAACTTCTTGGATGACGTAATTTAAAAAACAAAATCTTGCGCATTAAACCTATATCGTGATTAGCATAATGAAAAATGGTTGGACCAAAGTAATCGAAGAGTAAGAGAGAACGTTGAACATGCCAACTAAGTGGCTGGGGTACTAAGAAAAGATGATGTTCTAATGGAGGATTGAAACTTCTTGCTATAATTCCACTTGCTAATCCGTGGTTCGTCCCAACGCTTCCAATTGCTGCGATTGCTTTTCTCTTTTTCTTTTTTACACTTCCAAATAAGAACTCGAATTTTCTTAGCTTGTTTCCACCATATATGTCATGATTTTTATCGTCTCTTTTAATATATATAGCACCTTCTTTAAGGCCCAAGTGGGCTTCCAAGTCCTCTAAGCGTTCAATTGGAGAAGGAATGTTTTTTAATAATTCTATCCAAGGAACCTTATTCCTTAAAGCAGGATATTTTTCAAATAAATATGGTCGTTGCTTCATGTTAAATTATCTGTCTAATCGGAAGATTTTTTTTATCCATTTCGGAAGAATATATCCACAATAGAAAAAGAACGCACTGGCAATGATGAAAATCCGATCAAAGAAATCTATTAACGGATTAATTGTAAGAGCATCTAGCGCAGTACCTATTGCGAACATCGTGAAAGCTAGTAATAAAAGTTTACCTTTAAGGGTCACGTCCTTATCTTTTGATCTAATTGCTTCGAAGGCAATTAAGTATCCAAAAATTACAAACGTAGCCAATATCGGCATCAATAAGGAAAAAGTAATGAAAGTATATTCAACATCATAGTAGGTATGCATGATAAATATTGCTGAAGTATTTCCCGTGAAAATGAAATAAAAGAGCACGAAATCAAAGAATATACAGTATATAATTACCATTATCTGTAAAATGCGTTGGTATTTATTAAGAATGAGATCAGTAGCTGCCGTGATATAAAATATACAAGTAAGTGGTAGCAATAAGAAACTTAAAATTACGAACAATTCGGGGGTTAATCCAGTACTAGTAGGATCTAAAACCACTAGAAAGACTGTTATAAAGGAACTCACCCATAATTCTGAAAGTCCTATCCAAGTCATGCCCATTAGTAGAAAAGTTCTATTTTTATTCACTCGATATTTCAATGCTATTTTTATCCCAATAACATCCAAACTTATGATTAGAACAAGACTAAATAACGCGCTCATTAAAACATCAAATTCGACCATTATATAAATCGCTTTTTATTTTTTATTCTTTTTTATCATTAGTTTTATTATTTTTCAACTATATCTTCTCATTTTAGATTATCTATCTAATCGGAAGACTTTTTTTGTCCATTTCGGAAGAATATATCCACAATAGAAAAAGAACGCACTGGCAATGATGAAAATACGATCTAAGAAATCCAATAACGGAGTTGTTTCAAGACCATCTAGCGCAGTGCCTATTGTGAACATAGTAAATGCTACTACCAAGAGTTTACCTTTAAGGTTCACTTCTTTATCTTTTGATTTAATTGCTTCAAAAGCAATCAAATATCCAAAAATTACAAACGTAGCCAATATGGGTATCAATAAAGCAAGAGTTATAAGGGTATTTTCGACCTCATAGTAATTATGCATGATAAATAACGCTGAAGTATTTCCCGTGAAAATGAAATAAAAGAGCACGAAATCAAAGAATAT
>JAEOUI010000546.1 GCA_016839425.1 Promethearchaeota archaeon | reverse complement strand
GTCCCATTATTATTTTGGGAATAATTACCGGATACCCATATCCACAAGTTTGACGTATCTACAGAAGGAGGATTTTGAGGTCGTGGAATAAGAATTATTATAAGAATAATGCTTATGATTAGAATTGTAGAGATACCTAAAGAAAGAAATATCTTCTTATTCTTTGATTTCATCTTCATCCCTTTTATTAATATTCTTAAATATTTTAAAAAATTACAATTTTCGTTATATTATAAATATCTTTTTACATGATATGAAGTTTGGGACTAAAAATTTTTCAATAATTATTCAATTTATTGAAAAGAAATGATAAATAGATTCATCTAACAAGCGGAAATAAAGTAATTAATTGAATTTCATGTTCAAATTATGAGATATTGCTAATAAAAACGATTTTTTATTTGAAGAACTTTTTAATTAATTAAGTTTTAAAAGAGGTGAATTTCAAAAATATTTGCATATTTTTTTGCAAATTAAAAAAGGTGTTAAGAGAACTTTTTAATTGTACTTTTTACTAGCGATCATCTAAAAAGAGAAGAGATTCTTGGAACTTTTCTTCTGGTCTCACAAACTGAAGTTATGAAAAAGGAACTTTTTATTTGTACTTCTTGCCAAAGGAACTTTTTGTTTGGATTTCCTACCAAAGAAAAATCTTTGCAATAAAGAAATGCGCATTAAGAGAGAATTAAGAAACAATACCCTTGTTTTTACTCAATTTAGATCTCCAATTCTTGTTGTCAGATAAAGCATTTAGCACATTTTCAGTTACTTTAAAAGGATTACATCGCTTGTTAGTGCCCCTATCTCGCTTATTACCCACACATTGCTTATCCATTTTATTGCCTCTGAAAATACAGCCACATATATATTCTTCCATAAATAAGAAAATTATCTCGTTACATAATTTGTCAAAATCATTTACATCAAGCTCCGATATATAAATATTGATCGTTGTATATTTACTCCACCATTTCGCCTCATTCTCTGCTATATGTTTTAATTTCTTAGCACGTCTTGATTGCTTAGTGCTAAGAACGAGGTCTTCTAATTCCTTAATGAATTCTTTTCTATAATTTCTAAATACATTTAAAATACCAACAATTAACAAGGGGAAAAAACCAAAAATTAACATGATGAAAAAACACGAATTAGCCAAATTCATTAAAGAAAAAATCCAACCTAAAACCCATAAAAAGGAAAATATTACTGAAACTCCTCCAAAAATGCTTGATAATATAGAAAATACTTGTTTTTCATTCATTTTTCTTCCCCAATCAATAATTCTCAAAAAATAATTTAATTTGTTCGCTAATTTTATTTTTATCCCACAATTTCATCGATAATATCACATCAAAACAATATGAAATTATTTCTTTTGAATCTAATGTTCCTTTGATTTTATCAAATTTATTCAATTGAATGGTTAATTTTATGAAATTCTTTCCTGAAATCCCACCTTTTCCATGGACGAGTTTTGACTTGAGAAATGAAAGCAAGTCATCTATTTTTTCTTTACTTTCTTTTTGATCATTTTTCTTTAAAATGAAATTAAATCCTTGATACCACCCTAAATACCAAATTAAAAGTTCAATAAATTCATTTTCTTCTTGGATACATCTTTTAGAAAAATTAATATCTCCCAGATAATCCCAGAATTTGATTTTTATTGCAGAATAAATTTCATCAAATTGGCTTATTTGATAATCAACAAACCCATCCAATAAAATGTTTAATAAGGGAGCTATATTCCAGTCGATATTGGAATTTTCCTTCATTTGTTTTGCAAACCCTTCATAATTGCATAATCTTGCCAAGTTCACGTGTCCTAGTTCGTGGGCAATATAATACTCTTCAATATCGGGTTTATATCGGACTATCCAGTTATTATCATCATCATCCCAATCAATTTGAGCTTCTGGATACTCTGTCCCTTCACTTATTGCAAATTTTTCATTGGATAAAGGTAGAATGTTTTTAAACTTCTTAACTAGACCCGCAATGCGTTCAGATTCTATCATTGTATATTAGATTCTCCATTTATATGAAAATTAATACTATCCATGTTTATATATATTATAAATTCAAAATAATAAATTATGAAAAAAATTACTAATATTCGAATAGCTCCTTTAGAACAAGTTGTTTTATTATTGGAATTTGAAAAATCAATGAATATAAATTTGACAAAGGCAGGAATTATTCCAGGCATTTTAAAAGAGAATTTTCAAAAAGAGCCTAATTTTGTATTACTGCCACTTCTCGCCCCAGGGCAAACCGTAGAACTCCCTGCTCTGGGACCATTGAGATTTCATAATGAAGAAAATGACCAGACAATAGAATTAGGGAAAAATTATATCCGGTTTATTTTTAAGAAATATCATGATTGGTCAACTGTGTTGCCCATATTTGTAAATTCTATTTTAAAATTAAAGGATATATTAGAATTGGAAATAATTAAACACATTAATTTAACATATATTGACAGATTCACTCTTCCTCGAGATGGGTTTACTTTTAAAAGATATTTCACTATTCATTTAAATACTCCTGAAGATTGGGAAATTTTACCGCATGATATATTCATTGGAGTTTTGCTTTCTCAAGATGAAAACGAAAAAATTATTGTTAGACTAAGAAGTTTACGGGAAGTTGAACCTGAGTCTTCAGAATTAAAATATGATATTGAAACAGTTTTTATTGATAGAGAAATTGGCTTGAAAGTGGAAGCAGAAGAACTAAATAAATATCTAACATATGCACATGATAAAATTGAACAATATTTTATAGATTTTCTAACCCAAGAGCTTCGAGATAAAATAGGAATGAAGATTGATGAGTAGTTCCCTACCAAATTCAGACATTATTCTAGATGGTTTTTCAACAGCATGTCTTAATTGGATTAAACAAATTTATGAAGAACAAAAACTGAATAAGAATAAAGAATCTCATGAAGTGTCTGAAGTATCAACTTTTAATTTATCATCATTTATTAAAAATACAATATTTAGTCTAACTAATCAATGGAATGAAACTAGTCTTTTTGAGTTACTCCCATTTTTTTTTCATAATTTTATTACGATTTCCGTTAAAATTATGCCAAAAGACCAAAAATATTTGTTTAAGTTAGGTGATTTATTAAGAGGTTTTCTAAATATTTCTGAATTTTATATTAGACAAGATACTATTGTCTTCATTAAAAATAAATTACAGAATGGTGAAATGAAATCTGAATGGGCAGATGTGGATTCTCTTGAAGAATACTATATGAATTTGCCAAAAACGCAGAAAAAATTACGTTATGAGATAAGAAATCTTATTATGATTGTATTACGAACAGAAATTTTAGAAAAAGATGAAAATATAAAAGATGTTAAACTAATTATAAATAAAACTTAATATCTATATTATTTGGTTTAAAAAAAATGCCAATATATCAATATATATTTAATAAAGACGAGCCCATAAAACAAGGGGATATATTTAGAAATTTACCAAATATATCATTAGATCTTTTATTCAAATCTAGTTTTGAAGAGGATAAACCAACTAGAAATCAATCAAATGAAATCTTAACAGATATTTTACAAAATGGAAATATAACTCAGATTGAAACGATACTTTCATCAACTTGTGGAATTTTAGCTAGCCAAGATTGTGAAATTAGAAAAGATCACGACCTAATTTTCATACCATTAGAAAAAATTGATCCATTTACGCCTAAAACTATTGATGGAGACATAAAAACAAAAATTGTGGACACGGTAAGAAAATTTTACTTACCTGAATTAAATTCGCCAAGATTTCAATCTTTAGGACCATTTCACGCAATATTCGAAAGGTCTTTTAGAATTTCATATAATATTTTAATTAAAAACATTGAATCTTGTTGGGTTGCAAGAATAAAAGAGCCCTCTCGTAAATATTTCATAGGAAAGCTTACACATTTCTTTTCTAGACCCCCGATTGATGAATTTTTATTCATTGAAGACCAACAAATTCTAGATTTAATTAATAAATTAAAAACAAAAGCAACAACCCCACCAAAAATAAGGAAACTCTTAGAGGATATTGAAAATATTAAAAAAACTTTAAGAGTAATTAAAAGAAGTAAAGAACTTTTTGAAGCAATAGAGTTAATTAAAAAAGAAATTGAATCCTTAAAATAAAAAGTAATATAAACACGATAAAATACATTTGATAAAAAGTTCAAAGGAAAATCTTTTCTTAATGCTAGATAAATTCGTTCAATTTCTTGGGGAGTCTGGATTTAATCTTAAAAAAATCAGGAAATATTATTTTATTTTCCCATATGTCATAAGGATTTTTCTAGATAATAATTGACTTATTCCTCTTCAGATAATTCCTTGCATAATAAGGAAGCTTGTTCTAACACCGTTTCCGTTGCTTTTTTTTGCTTGTCAGGTGGATAACCGTATTTTCTCAAGATTCGTCTTACAAGAACACGAATGCGTGCCCGAGCACTTTCCCGCAATGTCCAATCAATGGAAATGTTGTTGCGAATTATTGAAACTAATTCTCGGGCAATTGTCTTCAAGACATCATCCCCTAATACTTTAACAGCGCTGTCGTTTACTTCTAATGCATCGTAAAATGCTGTTTCTTCTTCTGATAAATTTAATTTTTCGCCTCGATTCCTTGCTTCGCGCATTTGTTTGGCGATCTCTATTAATTCTTCGATGATTTGGGCAATCTCTATGCTTCTATTTTGATACCGCCTTAATGCTTCTTCAAGCATTTCCGCAAAGGAACGAGCTTGAACGAGGTATTTCCGTCTTAAGCTCTTGACTTCGTCTTTCAATAAACGTTTCAATAGTTCCACTGCAAGGTTTCTTTGAGGAAGTTCTTTCACTTCTTCCAGAAACTCATCTGATAAAATGGAAATATCTGGCTTTTTTAATCCAGCTGCCGCAAACACGTCTATGACCTCACCCGTCAAGATTGCATCGGAAATAATTTGCTTGATGGCAGTTTCGATATCTTCTCGTTGTTGTGCTGGGGGTCTCGTGATCTTGACGATGCTAGTTTTTACCGCTTGAAAGAATCCAACTTCGTCTCTAATATTCACAGCTCGGTCATCGGGTATTGAAAGGCTAAATGCTTTCATGAGCTTGGTTACTTCATCTAGAAATGTTTTTTGCACATCATCTCCTTTACTCAGGATAAAATCTACTGCAGTCAAGATGGTTCCCATTTTTTCTCTTGGAGAACTCGTAAAAAATTCGTGATATGAGAACCCATAAAATAAATCAGAGACGATGTGATGTTTTTCTAACATAATCTTGATAGCTTCTTCCTTATCAAAGGTAATTTTTCCTTTTCTTCCAGTTCTCGTGTAAATGGACAAAGCTTTTTTCAAATCATCAGCAATTCCCAAGTAATCAACAATCAATCCCCCATCTTTATCCTTGAAAACCCTATTAACTCGAGCAATGGCTTGCATTAACCCGTGTTCCCGCATGGGTTTATCGAGATACATGGTATGAAGACACGGCGCATCAAATCCAGTGAGTAACATATCCCGAACGATGATTAATCTCATGGGATCCTTGAGATCTTTTTCTCTCATGCGATCTCTAATGGATAACCTTCTCTGTTTAGTTCTGATGTGTTCTTGCCACGAGGAATCGTCACTTGCGGATCCCGACATAATTATTTTAATCACGCCCTTATCATCATCTCGATGATACCATTCGGGGCGTACTTTGATGATTTCCTCATGGAGCGCCACGCAAATTCTCCTGCTCATGCACACGATCATCCCCCTTCCGTCCATGATTTCAAGCCGCTTTTCAAAATGTTCAATTAAATCTCTTGCAATTTGCTTCAAGCGTTTCTCGTTTCCCACTATTGCTTCAAGCCTAGCCCACTTGCTCTTTAATTTCTCCTTCTCTTCAAGCTCTTCACCCTCCGTGACTTCTTCGAATTCCGGATCGATATTTGGGCGTTCTTCAGGATCGAGCTCGAGCTTGGCTTGTCGGCTTTCATAATAAATTCTCACCGTAGCCCCATCATTTACTGCTTGTTCAATATCGTAGATATCGATGTACTCGCCAAAAATTTCAATAGTGTTTCTATCTGTCTTGCTAATGGGTGTTCCAGTAAAAGCAATGAACGACGCATTCGGCAATGCATCTCTCATATATTTTGCAAATCCGTATTTTGTAGACACCTTCTTCTCTTTTTCGTCTTGGACAACTCTTGCTTGGAAGCCGTATTGACTTCGATGCGCTTCATCCGCAATGACCACGATATTTCTGCGATCGGATAATTCTGGAAACTCCGTTTGATTTTTTTCGGGGAGAAATTTCTGGATGGTGGTGAACACGATCCCTCCCGAAGCTACTCGAAGAAGCTCTTTCAATCCATCCCTCGTTTCGGCTTGGTTAGGGTCTTGTCGTAAAAATTGTCTCGCTTTACTAAAGGTGCCAAAAAGCTGTCCATCAAGATCGTTTCTATCGGATAGCACGACCAAAGTCGGATTGTTCAACGCTAGGACCAGCTTGCGGGCATAAAATATCATAGAAAAACTTTTTCCTGATCCTTGCGTGTGCCAGATGATACCACATCTCTTGTTTCCTTTAGATCCAGTCGCTCGTAAGGTCGATTCAAGTGCTTTATTCACCGCGTGATATTGATGGTAGAGTGCTAGGATTTTATTGGGCGGTTCGGTTCCTTGTTGTTCAAAAAAGATAAAATTCTTTATCAAATCCAGTATAATGGGTATTGCTAACATGCCCTTAAAAAGCACTTCTAACTGCGGGATCGTTCTTGGGGCAATTTCCTTCCCATCAATGGTCTTCCACGATAAAAACCATTCTTTTCCAGACGTGATGGTTCCCGCTCGCGCCTCCACGCCATCGCTCACGATTAAAAATGCATTATACGTGAATAAGGAGGGAATTTGCATTTTATACGTTTGTAATTGGTTATAGGCGCTCCAAATGGTAGCTTGTTCATCGGTCATGTTTTTTAATTCGATGACGACCAAGGGCAACCCGTTCACGAATAAAGTAATGTCAGGTCTCCGGTTATAATTATTCTCAATAACTGTAAACTGGTTTATTGCTGTGAATACATTATTTTTGGGATGTTCAAAATCAATCAACCAAACCTTATCACCACGAATGGAGCCATCAGCTCTTCGATATTCAACATCAATTCCATCAACGAGCATTTGATGAAAAGCTTGATTATTTTTAATAAGGTGAGGACTTGCAGTTCTCAATACTTTTTTTAGAGCTTCCGCTCGTGCTTCTCTTGGAATGCTGGGGTTCAATTTTTCGACACTATTGGATAATTGATCTCGTAGGATGACTTCTGAATAGGATGTTCTCATGGGCGTAGGACCGTCATGTGCAATATCAGGTCCTAAAAAACATTCATACCCAAGTTCCGTTAATATCTCCAGTGAAATCTCTTCAATGTCTGATTCTAATATTGGATGCGTCATGAATTTCCCTCAAGCGGCACGCGGATTTTCCCCATAATTAATTTTGGAAGCAATAAATCTCTAAGTTGAATCAATATTTTATTTTCATCAACATTATTTCTGTAGAGATTAAAAATAGGATTAATTAATCTTGCATAATTATTAATAACTTTTAAGGGAGGTTTTAAAATTATTAAATTCTTCATATTCGTTTGATTGACTTTTGGTTGTACTGCTCCAGTTACAACATGTTTAATGTTTGTATTTTTCAATAATAGGTAAATAAACTCCGTGGGAAATCCATCTCTTCCTTGAATTACGTGAGCATGATTATTTACCCAGATTTTTCCCCATACATATTGTAAAATTGGTTTATCATTTTCATCGATTACGGTTCCATCTTCTCCCATTAGAACATAAATGCCATCAAAAATGTAATCATCTATATAATCCATTATAGACGTGGCTCCATAATATGGATATATTCCTTTTCTCTTCTCTCTTTCTCGTTTTGAGATCGGAATTCTTTTCGAGTCAAAAATTTCAATAATATCATTTAATTTTGCATCATACCAACCCTTTGGTATATTTTTTTTAAGTTCTTCATTTAAAACTAATTCACCTCCACTGGATTTATATGGTTCTCCCCCCTCGTTCGGAAACTCGAAATCGATGAACCAGTGCTTGAAGATGGTTTGGGCAATTAACTCAAGTATATTATTGGTTTGATGATTATTTACGATCTTATCATCTAATGCCCCTAAGAAATCTGCAATTTTTTCTGCTTCAAGATTTGGAGGAATTAAAATCTCTGCATTCTCAATTACATCGGGATTAAATGAGGGATATGCGGATGTGTGAGAATCTGCAATTCGAGTAAGATATTCAGTAAATTGGCTCGTAGTTAGTGCATAATAAAGAAATCTTGAATGAATATTTTTTGCAGTTATCACTGCAAAACCTGTAGAAGCTATTGTATTTTTCTTTGCTTCTTTAATATAAACATAATGTTTTAAATTAGGTCTAACTGTAGAAATTAAAATATCTTTATTCTTGACTATTCTTTTTGCTCGAGAGGGAGCTTCGGCAACTTCAATGATCTTATATTCTGAAACATTTCCTTCATTGACTGATGAAATATCGATATATTCTATATGACTTTCGGGAAAATCTTTTTTCATAGTCATTTCATTAATATTAGCAATTTCTTTTACATTTACTTTTTTCCAACCAGGGGGAATTACTCCATTAAAAGTCATATCCTATATCCTCAAGGTTCTTTTTTATTATTTCTTCTAATTCATTTGATTTTTTAAATAAATCTCCAAGTTCTGAAGTTAAATTTTCCATTTTTTCTTCAAATTCTTCATCATCGTCTTCTACATCTTCTGCACCAACGTATCTACCTGGGGTCAATACGTAATTGTGTTTTTGTATATCATCCGAGGTAGCAGACTTGCAAAACGCAGGAACGTCTTCATACGTGCCTCCTTCTCCCCTCCATGCATGATACGTGGATGCGATTAATTGAATTTCCTCATCTGTCAAATCCTTGTGACTCCGATCTTTCATGTAACCCATTTTCCTGACATCGATGAACAAGACTTCTCCTTTTCTATTCCGATATTTATTATTACTCTTCGTTTTTGAAAGGAACCAAAGACATGCAGGGATTGAAGTATTAAAAAACAGCTGTGGTGGTAAGGAAATGATGCAATCAACCAAGTCTTTTTTGATTATATTTTTTCGAATCTCACCTTCATTAGAAGTTTGAGAAGACATGGACCCGTTAGCAAGCACGAACCCTGCAATGCCGGTCGGAGAGAGGTGATGAATGAAATGTTGAATCCATGCAAAATTTGCATTTCCTGGTGGTGGGACGCCAAATTTCCAGCGCACGTCCTCTTGAAGCGATTCACCTTTCCAATCACTATCATTAAATGGGGGATTTGCAAGGATGAAATCCGCTTTCAAGGTTTTATGCAAGTCATTATGAAAGCTATCGCCCCATTGAATGTCAGCATCGATTTGCCTTATTGCGAGGTTCATCTTGCATAAATTATAAGTAGTGGGATTGGATTCTTGTCCATAAATTGCAATATCAGTAGCCAAACCTTCATGAGCCTCAATGAATTTCTTGCTCTGCACGAACATTCCTCCTGAGCCACAGCACGGATCAAACACGCGTCCCTTATACGGTTCAATCATTTCCACGAGAACTTTTACTATTGGTTTTGGCGTGTAAAATTGTCCTCCCTTTTTCCCTTCTGCATCTGCAAATTGTCCTAAAAAATATTCATAGACCATCCCTAAAATATCCACGCTCTTATGTTTTGGATCTCCCAAGCCAATGGTTCCGATCAAGTCAATCAGTTCCCCTAAGCGTTGCTTATCCAAGGCTTCTCGCGCATAATCTTTCGGAAGCACGCCTTTTAATGAGAGATTATCCCGTTCGATTGCATCCATGGCATCATCCACAGTCTTGCCGATGGTTGGTTGCTTCGCATTTGCTTGAAGGTGATTCCAGCGGGCTTCTCTTGGTACCCAAAATACGTTTTTCGAGAGATATTCGTCCTTATCCTCAGGGTCCGCTCCCTCATCAACTTCTTTTTGTAATTTATCGTGCAAGGTCGTGAACGTATCGGATATGTATTTAAGAAAAATCAACCCCAAGACGACGTGCTTGTAAACCGCAGCATCCATGTTGCTACGAAGTTTATCTGCTGAAATCCAAAGTTTATCTTTAAGTTCCTTGTATTCATCTCCATTTTCATTGTTAGATTTTACAGTCTTCTTTGTCACGGGAGAAACAACCTTTTTTATATTATTTTTTGAGGAGTCCTTGAAAAAATTCTCCAAGTTGGGTTTCTTCTTACCCATTTTTGAATTCCCTCATTTATTTGAAATATGATTTTGGATTATTTTTTATAATTTTAAAATGATTTTTATGATTTTAAAATTTTATTAGCTTTTTTTATTAGAAGATCTTACAAAATGAATGAGTAATTAAAATAACGAACATGTTTCAAAGATTTTAAAAAAGAAATTTATATACTAAAATTATATTGAGAAGATTACTTCTTAGAATGTTTTCGTTTCTTGTGTCTTGGAATAGATCTCTTGTGTTTAAATCGTTCACCACAGATGTCACATTGATACTTAGGTTCAAGTTCATGAGTATCTTGATGAATTTTTAGATTATCTAATCTAGAATAAGCCTTTCCACATATTTTGCACTTGTACGGTTTTTCTCCAGTATGAATCCTGATGTGTGTTTTTAAATTTCCACTGAATCGAAAAGATTCACCACAAAACGAGCATTTATATGGTTTTTCCCCAGTATGAATTCGTTTATGAACTACAAGATGTTGTTTTTCTGCAAAATTCTTTCCACAAGTTTCACAACTATATGGCTTCTCACCAGTATGTGTGCGTAAATGGGATTCTAAATGATGCTTTCGCTTATATCCTTTTCCGCATTCAGGACATTTAAAAGGGGTTTCCCCAGTATGAATGCGAATATGTTTTTTTAATTCGTGGGATTGGGTGAATTTCTTTCCACAGCTATTACATTCATATGGTTTTTCTCCAGTATGTGTTCTTAAATGATGAGTTAAACCAGTTCTATTGGCAAATATTTTTGAACAGAACTTACAAGAATATGGTTTTTCGCCTGTATGCGTCCGCATGTGAATTCTAAGGGTTTCTTTTTTATTAAAAGATTGTTTACAGACCTTACAAACGTGTGGTTTTAATTTATGACCGACTCTCAAGTGATGAATGTAATGTTTTTCATGTCTAAAAGCTTTATTACACCCCTCAATTGTACACCGGAATGGATGCGGAAGCTTATGTAACTTTTGGTGTGTTTTTAATTCATTCTTACTAAAAAATTTCTTTTCACATGCAGAACAAGAATAATTTTTCTTACCACCATGTTTTCTCAAGATATGATTTTGTAAAATAGTATAACTTGATAAGAAAATATCACAATTTTCATCTGGACAATGAAATGCCTTTCTTCTCCAATAGGAATCTTTAGTCATAAAAAAGCGTGTTAAAAACTCGGATAATGAAGCTTGATCTCGAATTAAACGCGATACTGTGCCAATTAATAAGTAATTGAGTTGAAGGTGAGAAAATAAATTCAATTTTTTGTTTCTATGCATGTTTTCCTTCCAAAATGAAATTATTTCCTTGTTCTCTGTTAAAGGATGATCTTTAAAGATTGCATCACTAGGAGTACAATGTTTTACTATAAACCAAGCAAGAATTAATACCTTACATTTCAGTTCTTCATTTTTTGAGTTCAAGAAACTTTTTAATGGTGATAAAAGCCTGTCTGATGATGATATGATGCGAACGGGTGCTTGAGACAAGTCCGCCCCGCATTTAAAACACCTTCTCATATTTGAATCCCACTTGAGTCTATAAGGTGCAAGAGGCGAGTTACATTGGGGACATTTATTTTCTAGAAGACAATCGTGAATTGTACAAATAGGAACAAGAGTAAGTCTCCAGTCTTTACGATAATACGGAATTTCATCCGATTTTAGACATGCAGGACAGAATTTTAATCCGTTTAGCGCCCTATCACGCCAACTAACAAAATAAAGTGTCTCAACATTTTTCAAAGCATTTTCTTTCTCGAAAAAATTGGTTATAAGTTCACTTTCCTTTAAAAGACTCATTTCATACAACTTCTTTTTAGAATTACCAGTCTTATCTACATACAATTCTATGAGTTCTTCTTCCCAATGTAAATCAAGGTCTAAATTGTACGGGTGCTTTCCAACAGTCTCAAAAATCAATGTAGATAAATTAGTCAAGTTTTCAATTGCAGTTCTCGTTAACCACGAAGAAAGAAGTTCGTCATCCTTTGGAATTGGGCGTTCTGCCCAAAGCTTAGGTAAATAGTTCCTTTTTGGAATTGTGGATGTTGATAAAACCTTTAAGGAAGTGTATTTAGGTTTCTCACTCATTTTTAAACACCAAGCTACTTTCCGTTTTCCCATCGCCATTGAATTGAGTTTAATACATCTAAGATAATCTGTTCGTTTCCAGTTCGGATAGATTTTATTGAGGATTTTCTAATTATGGTTGCAATTCTCCCTAGCTTACCTTCACTTAACTCGTATATTTTTGAGGATATCTCTCTTTCGTGAAGATTTGATGCCTTCTTAAGTGGTAAATGCGCTTCAAATGTCGAAAGTAAATCCAAATAATTCCTATTATTCTGCCACAAAGGAATCTCAAGAGGCGGGTATCTATCCGCAACTTGTTCATCCAATTCGAGTATTTCCTTAGCAGATTCAATTCCTATCAACACGATTGGTATCTCTGCTTTATTATTTAACGACCTTAATCCGTTCAATATGTCTTTCTTGTGATCACGCCTCGAATCCAGTAGGTTGTGAATTTCATCAAAGAAGATCATTTTAACTTTTCTTCTTTTAATCCCCTCCAAGATTTTCCTTCGTAAATCACCAGTTGACCTCGTGGTTCTTGTTGGATAACCGAGAACATCCAAAGCTTCCGCATAAAACTCTTTTAATGTAGCTCGTTCAGGAGTTTCCACACGAATTAGCTTCCCATCAACATTAGAAGAATAGTCTTCAATAAACTTTTCAACTAATGTGGTCTTACCGTTATTAGTAGGAGAAAAGATTAACAGTCCTTCCATCCTTGGTCGAACCGGTTGATCAAATAGGTCTAAAAGTTCTTGTACTATATCTTGTGATACCTTATATTCGATGAAAAAACCGTCTTTAATGGATTGAATTCGTTCTTCATCGGATTTTTCCATATATTTTCTAGCCATTGGAACTAAAATTCTTTCAGTCATTTATCATTCTCCTCCTCTTTAAAATCATCACCCCTATCTTCCTTCCAGAATTTCACTGGTAGAATTTTAGGAACATATTCTTCTTCATCTTGTGCTTCTTCGGGCAAATACACTCTTGGTACGTATTCTTCCTCATCTTGATCTTCAAGACCTTTCTCCTCAATGGATTCTTCATATTGAACCTTTGCTTCTTGATTTTCTTTTTCATTTAAGATTTGAAATGAGTCTAAATCTATTGAATCTAAATCCATCTGTGTCATAAGACTTACAGCCGAGAGTTTTTCTCTTCCTTCTTCCGTTTTTATTAAGTTGTCGAGATATTTTTGTTCCTTTTTAGTTAGTTTTGCTTTTTCTCGCATCTTTTTAGTAATTCTTTCCATAATAAGAGCCCTATCCTTATCGTCATATTCAGAAGTGCCTAATTTCTTTCTGAAATAATTAATCATGTTCATTGAAATGGGAAAACTTATATATCCCGGTTCTTTTCCTAAACCTCTTAGGACTAGTTTGGTAATTCTATCATCACCATCATAATTGTAAGCTTCTAAGACTTTGATATCGTTATTTTGAGGATTTAAAATATATGCTCTTCTAATATCCCAGTGAGATACTTTGAACTCATACTTTTGACCGTCTTTTAATATTCTTTCCTTTCGTGCTTCGTTCAACCAGTTGCTTGAATAGAGGATGTTCTTATAACGAAAGCCTTTTTGTGAAATAACAGCGGAAACAGTAATCTTGCTTTGATAGTCAAACTTTAAGTATTCAGAAGGTGTGAGAAGACGCAATGCCCCACCCATAGGTTGTTGGTTTTTACCCCTCAACCCATCATCCCATATCTCATTGGGTGAGTGATTCTGACGTGCCTTCGTATCAGTTGAGTAATTCACAATTAAATAAGTAAACAACCATTCATGGAACTCTTCCAGCGTAAGTTTGGCATCCTTTTTAGCATTATAATTAGGTGGTATCTTAAATTTAGGTCTTTTTACTGGTTCTCTCGATTTTGGTCTCGAGAAGACCCTCCCTGCTAGTTTCGCCCCTCGGATAGCATCATTGATCGTGTCCCAGACACTTTCGATAAATCCTCCAAATTCAGGTGTCTTGACTGGTCGGAACTCCAACGTGATGTTGTTATTCATGCAGAATTCTTTGACTAGATTGGCACGGAAGTCCCGCCCATTGTCCACTTGAATGCGTGTAGGGAATCCACCACACGGAGATTTGAACTGTTCAGGATCGATCCCATCTTCTATTATTTGAGATTCAAATATTCTCCATTCTTGCAGTTGATCCTTAGAAATGAGACCATTAAAGATTGCTTGAGTCACGGACTCACGGGAAGGAGTGTCAAAAGATATGAAAAATCCCCATACGGCTCTAGAAAAGACGTCGACACCCACAGTAATCCAAGGACGCCCTAAAGGTTGCTTCGTGTAACTATCCACCAACCAAATATCAAGTAACGTGTGATCCATTTGGATTACAGCACAAGGGTATCGTCCCTCTCGGTAGGTGCCCGACAACCCTCTTTTAATGTTTATCTGTGATCTAGGTTTAAACTTACCTCTTCTTTCAACTGCGGTAAGTGTATCTATCTTCCGTCTAAAGGTCTTGAGTGACGCTGGCTTTATGCCAAGCTTGTAACACTTAGCACAAAATTCCTTATATCCCGCTTGAATCTGTTGCCATTCACCATAGTTCCAATCCAAAATTGATTCTTGTAAAACCTTTTCAACTCGAGGATCTAGGTGACTCTTATTGTGTTTCTTAGCCCATTTAGGAATCAAACCATCCTCACCTTCTTTTCTCCAAAGCAAATAAAAATCGTATGTTTTCCTGAAGGGCAAATTATTTTTTTCACAATACTTGCGGATGATAGACTTTTTCCCCTCTTTTCCAAATTTGTTAATAATGGGAGTTATTAAATTAAGTCTTTCATCAAATTTTTGTCGTTCCTTTTTCGTAAATCTCGAAACTTTCGATTTTTCTGGTGCAATAACAATGGAGTTAACATCTCGCTCGGTAGAAAGAAAAATTGGAAGTGAATATGTGGGGATCAAATGGTTTTCACTATTGTTAAAAATTGTTTCTTCCAGAGGTTCATTCCAGTCAATATTAATATGTCCAAAATAAATCTTATATTTCAAAAAAGAAATGACCTCTTCGATTGAGAGAGGAAGGACGGAACTCAATAGATGAATTAACTCTCTAAATTTCTTTGAAGATTCTTGTAAAAAATTTTCCAAACTTGAATTGAATGTTCCTAAATTCTTTTTTACTTTAGCTGGCGAAAAATGCTTTGCAGAAACGACTAAATCCTTTATTATATCAAGTCTAGTACATCTAATTTTTCTCTCAGTTATAACTTGATAAGTCCACCCTCTTTTTTTACAAAATTTTTGAATAGCTTTTATTTTAATTTTCCAGTTTACGTCTTCTGTCATTTTTCGATACCGATTTTCTGACTTGACATCAAAGAGGAACTCTCTACCATCCTTGAAAATTGCCCAACAGTCTGGATACAATGTCGCTTCCCTACCTGACTCAGTCTTATACAAGATCTTAGCAGGTTGGGGTTGCAAATCAATGCAGTTCGGATCATGATCAAGCAAGAGGAGAAAATCATGTTCTAATTGTGATTCATATTCTAAAATTAGACCCTTTAAATATGGTTTTAACGAAGGCATGAATCCTCTATTACTGACTGCTTTTAAAGGGACTTTCCGAACTTGGGATGGACGATAATATCTAATCTGTTCGTTACCGATTTGAAAGGATTTTCTGATTAGTGTTTCCATTAACATCATTCCTTACTTGATAATTTCTAATTAATAGGAATCAATCCAAATTAGTTTTTACTACCGACAATATTATAGTTTTTTAGATTATAAACAAAATAAGAGGGAATTGAATAAGTAATATAACTAAAAAAAGTAAACGAAAATAAAATATAGTGATTAAGCGAAATATCCCTAAATATCTTATCTAATTATTTATAATTTTATAAATATTAATTCTTCAAAAAAAAGTCCTAAAATTAAGTTCCTAGGACACAAAATAAAGTTCCAATTTGTACAAAAAAAAAAGTACTTAAACAAAAGGGGAGGATTAGACTTGGTAAGTTTTTCTGAGATGAAACTCTGCGACTTTTGCGGGATTAAATGATTTTACAGGTCGATAATAGCCTGTCACGCGACTCCAAATATC